>NZ_JAUZVW010000009.1:0-205750 GCF_033441575.1 Flagellimonas baculiformis | reverse complement strand
CAGTTGTTGGGTGCACCGCTGAGGGCCGCATAGGCAGCGAAGCCGCCGCCGTTCTCGCAGATGTTCACCCCGGCAGCTCCAAGCGCCACATTGGGCTGGACCGCCAAGTTGGCCCATCCGATCAGGGTATTGGAGAAGTTAAGGGCGGACATGCCGCTGTTGTCCAACATACTACCCATGGTCTGGACACTGGAAATGTCCCAGTTGCTCAGAATTCTGTTGAAGGCTATGGCCCCATAAAACATAGCATACATATTGGTCACGTTGGAGGTGTCCCATCCGCTGATTTGACCGTTGAAGGCAGTGGCCTCGTAGAACATAGTCTGCATATTGGTCACGTTGGAGGTGTCCCAATCACTGAGGTCCCCGTTGAAGGAAGTGGCACGGGAGAACATACTTTGCATATCGGTCACGTTGGATGTATCCCATCCACTGAGGTCCCCATTAAAGGAAGTGGCTAGGTAGAACATATAGGACATATCCGTCACCTTGGCCGTGTCCCAATTGCTAATGTTCCCGTTAAAGGAAGTGGCATCATACAGCATAAAGGACATATCGGTCACGTTGGCCGTGTCCCAATTGCCAATATCCCCATTGAAGGCCGTGGCCCCATAGAACATCCCCTTCATAATGGTCACGTTGGAAGTGTCCCAGCCACTGATGTCCCCGTTGAAGGAAGTATTATAGAACATACTTTGCATATTGGTCACGTTGGAGGTGTCCCAATTGCTAATGTCCCCATTAAAGGAAGTGGCTTGGTAGAACATATAGGACATGTCGGTCACGTTGGCCGTGTCCCATCCACTGATATCCCCATTAAATGAACCGGCCCCATAGAACATCGACCTCATATCGGTCACGTTGGAGGTGTCCCAATCACTAAGGTCCCCATTAAATGAACCGGCCCCACTGAACATCCCATACATATTGGTCACCTGTGAAAGGTCGGGTACGTCCGTGGCATTGTACACCATTTTTTGACAGTCGTAAAAGGCACTTTCCATACTCATCCATTGTGCGGTACCCCATTGCTCTATGGACATAAGGAGCGAAGATGTGGTCTTTTCACCCATCTCATCATAAGAATAGATGGAGGGAAACTGTCCCTTGATGGCCACGGTATGGGTGCCCGCATTGGCATAGACATGGGAGGGAGGGTCACTGTTGGCAATCTGCTCCACGGTGCCATCGCCCCAGTCGATGGTATAGTCGTAGGTATAGGCATCGTTTGTTCCGATGACAACCTCTTCATTGGCAACGGTGGTCATCCAAGTGGTGACAAAGGAGGCGGGGTCCTCCGCCAGGCTCTCGATCGCATTGGTGACCTTTATGGTCACGGTGGCCGTGGCCGTCTTTTCGCCATCGCCCACTTCCACGGTGATGCTGTGCTGTACCTTGCTCTCGAAATCCAGTGCCTTTTCATCCGCTAGCGAAAGTTCCCCTGTGGCACTTATCTCAAAGAGGCCGTCAGGGTCCGCCTTTAGGATGAAGGCCAGTTCGTCCCCATCGGAATCGGTGGCCGTTACCGTGCCGATCACGGAGGTGTCCGAGATGTCCTCCCCGGCGGTGAATTCCTGTGCCGCGATTACCGGGGCACTGTTCATTGGTTCGGGTTCGGGTGTTGGAGTAGGGCCATCGTCCTTACTGCAGGCCCATAGGAGGGCCATGGCGAGGATGACAGCACCTAATTTTTTCATGGTGTTTTCCATAACAGTTTTCTTTTTAAAAATGGATAATATGGCAAGATGGGGAGATCGTGGAAATGTTTTGGGCACGATCTGACGGATGCCCCGTTTGGGTTGACGGATGTGGTGTTTGGGTTGATGGGGAAAAGTTTCGGGTTTCTGGTTTCAAGTTCAAAGGGAGGTGGGACAGTGGGTTTTGGGTTCCAAGTTTTGGGTGTTTCAGAACGCAGTATGCAGTTTTCAGTGATCTTTGTCATTCTGAGCGAAGCGAAGAATCCTTTTTCGTTGAGATTCTTCAAACACGGAGTGTTTTCAGAATGACAGGCATCGACAATCCAATAATCAGTTTACGGAAGAGACTAATAACCCCATAACTCAACAAAAAAACCACCGAAAGACCCAAGGGCCTCCCGGTGGTTTATTTCATTGATCTGTTTCTCATTCACAATTCACCTGACCAGTATATGTCCCCTCGAATGTCCAGCCATGGCTGGCAGCCAAATTGTTTGCTGCAATTATGGATTCTGAACAGAGTACAAGCCCCTCGATGCCCAGGACTACATCCTTAGGGCCTCCGTTCTCTGTAACGAAGGCATTCCATCCCACCAGGGTGTCCCTTAAGTTGGTTACGGACATGCCACTGTTGTCCAACATATTGTTCATGTTTGTTACATTGGAAATGTCCCAGTTTCCGAGATTCTGGTCAAATGCCGTGGCTCCCGAAAACACATGTGTCATATCGGCCACGTTGGAGGTGTCCCACCCACTGATGTCCCCATTGAAGGAAGTTGCGCCATAGAACATGAGGCCCATATCGGATACTTGGGAGAGATCTGGTATGTCCGTGGCATTGAGGACCATATTTGAACAAAGGGCGAAGGTACTGTTCATGCTCTTCCACTGGTTGCTGCCCCATTGCTCTACGGATAGCAGCTTGAGGGCGTTTGGGTCGTCCAGATCGGTAGCGAACACGACCCAGGGCAACTCCCCTTTGATGGCCATGGTATGGGTGCCCGGAGTGCTATAGGCATGGATCTTTTTGCCATTGTTGGTAATTTGCTCCACGGTGCCATCGCCCCAGTCGATGGTGTAGTTGTAGGTCTGTCCCTCAGACGTCATAATATAGATTTCCTCGTTGGCAACAGTGGTCTTCCAGGTGGTGATGAAGGAGGTAGGGTCTTCTGCCAGGCTATCGCTCACGTTGGTGACCTTGATGGTGACAGTGGCGGTGGCTGTCTTTTCACCGTCGCCCACTTCCACGGTGATGGTGTGCTGCGCCTTGTTCTCGAAGTCCAGTGCCTTGCCTGCTGCCAGCGAAAGCTCCCCGGCGGCACTTATCTCAAATAGGCCGTCATTGTCCGCCTTAAGGGTGAAGGCCAGTTTGTCCCCATCGGGATCGGTCGCCTTTACGGTGCCGATCACCTTGGTGTCGGCTATGTCCTCTTTTGCCGTGAACTCCTGTGCGGCCATCACAGGGGCCCCGTTCACTTCATCGGAAGGGGGAGCGGGACCGTCATCCTTGCTACAGGACCAAACAAGGACAAGCGTCATAAGTATTGTTCCAAAACTCTTCGTTGCTTTTTTCATAACATGATTTTTTAGTTGAAAACTATGGCAAGGTGAGCAGTTTTCATCAAATTGATGACGACGATCTGACGGATGATGGGTTTGGATTGACGGATGCACGTTTTGAATTGACGGAGAAAAAGTTCAAGTGCAAATTTCAAGCGCCAAATTCAAAATTCCAATGATCCAGGTGGCAGTAAACAGTTTGAAGTTGGCGGAAACCTTTGTCGTTCTGAGCGAAGCGAAGAATCCTTTTACAGGTTGAAATTCTTCAAACATTTCGTGTTTTCAGAATGACATGCGGACGTCTTTTATCATTTGTCTATTTTCTTACGTCCTTTCAGACAGGAACTGGCAAATTACTTCAAACTTCGAGCTTCTGACTCCTGACCTCTATCATCAAACAACTGAGAATCCAATAACCCGACCCTGAAATCAACCGATATGCACCGATGGGGTGTTTTTTACCTCACTGATTACGAACGAACTTTGGGTATTTCCTATATTATTGATAGTGGTGAGTTTGGTGAGCATGAACTCCCGATAGCTTTTCATGTCCGCCACATTGATTTTTAGGATGTAGTCATAATCGCCCCCGACGTGGAAACATTCCGAGACTTCCTCCAGTTTCAGCACTTCTCGTTCAAACCGCAGCACATTGTCCTTGGTGTGCTGCACCAAACGGATGTGGCAAAGCACCGTAAAGTCCTTTTGCAGTTTCTTTTTGTCCACCAAGGCCACATATTGGGTGATCACGCCCGTGCGTTCCAATCGACGGATACGCTCATAGACCGCAGTTTTGGAAAGTTGGAGAATGTCCGCATAGTGTTTTGTGGTCTTCTTGCAGTCTTCCTGTAACAGTTTTACCAATTGTTGGTCCATCAAATCCAATTCCATGCTGATTATTTTTCGGTTCAATGCTTTTGAGATGGATAAAAATAGAACTAAAATCCAAAATATATTACTTTAAATGTACTTTATTCTATATATCAACATGTATATTGATTTTGAGACTATATTCGATTAGTTTTACAAAAAATCATATTATGGACTATAAAGCAGCGGAGCACATTCAAGGCCTTCAATATTTTGGTGAATTCGGAGGGGTAAATCCTTCCATATCAGATTCTTCCACCTATACTTTTCTGTCGGCAAAGACCATGTTCGATACCTTTGAGGGAAACACGGAAGGATGCTATCTCTACAGCCGTCACTCTTCCCCGTCCAACCTCTATTTGGGGGAAGCCATGGCCCAGTTGGAAGGAACGGAATCCGCCAATGTCTATGCCAGTGGAATGGGCGCCATCACAGCTGTCATCCTTCAACTTTGCGATGCAGGCGACCATATCGTCTGTAGCCGGACCATCTATGGCGGCACCTACGCATTCCTGAAAAACTTCGTGAAGAAATTCAACATCTCAGTGTCCTTTGTGGACATTACGGATTTGGATACGGTGGAGAAATCCATCACCCCGAAAACCAAGATGGTCTATTGCGAGGCCGTCAGCAATCCGCTGTTGGAAATTGCCGACATCCCTTCACTGTCCAAAATCGCCCAAAAGAACACTATGCCCCTAGTGGTGGACAATACGTTTTCCCCATTGACCATCAATGCGGCCCAATTGGGTGCGGACATTGTGGTGCACAGTCTCACGAAGTTCATCAACGGGACCAGCGATTGTGTGGCAGGTGCCGTCTGCGCCACCACCGATTTTTGTCTTGGGTTGAAAGATGTGAACAATGGCGCGGGCATGCTCTTGGGCAGTACGCTGGACAGTCTGCGAGCAGCCTCTATCCTTAAAAATATGCGCACGTTGCACATCCGCATCAAAAAGCACAGTGAAAATGCCCATTATTTGGCTGAAAAGTTTGAAAAGGACGGCCTCAAAGTGGTGTATCCCGGCTTGGAGAGCCACCCCGGACACCAACTCATGAAGGCACAGATGAACCATGAGTACGGATTTGGCGGCATGCTGACGTTGGATGTGGGCTCCGTGGACCAGGCCAACGCCTTGATGGAACTCATGCAAGAGAAAAAGTTGGGCTATTTGGCCGTAAGTCTGGGGTTCTACAAAACCTTATTCAGTGCCTCGGGCACATCCACTTCCTCAGAGATTCCTTTGGAAGAGCAGGAAGCGCTGGGGCTGTCACAAGGACTCATCCGATTCTCCATTGGTCTGGACAACGACATTCACAAAACCTATCTGTCCATGCGGGACTGTATGGAGCAATTGGGGATTATCTGAGATGAGAGATTAGAGAATAGACCATAGAGAATAGACTGGGTTTTTCTGCTTGTTTCCGTTTCAGGTTTGTGGTTTCAGGTTTGTGGTTTCAGGTCTGGGATTTGGTCGGAAGTCCGAAGTCGGAGGTCCGAAGTGATTCGTGCCTATTCGTGAAATTCGTGTCAAAATAGACGATAGAGCATAGACTTTGGTTGTCCCTGTGTTGATTATTGTTCATTGCAAACTGGATTCTTCACTTCGTTCAGAATGACAAAGGCTGCTGCAAATTGAAACATCCGTAACCTGAAACCCAAAACTTGGAACCCGAAACCCGCATCCCGAAAATATGCTCATTCCTTGCACTTGAAACTTGCACTTATACTTTTTAGCAGATTTCTGACTGAACGGAAAAATTATGTTTTTGGAGAACAGGGTTCAAAATCGTAATATTACCCTTTAACAAACCCAGACCATATGCCAAACAAAGAGGAAAAACCAAAGTACAGGGAAGACGAACACATTGTAGAGGACAAAAACCTCACCATTTTCCAAGCACTGATCCCTGTTTTTGCCCTTGTGGCGATGTTGGCCTACAACGTCTTTGTATTTGGGGACGATGCGCTGAGCGGTTCCAATCAATTTATTTTGTTGATGGGCGGAGCGGTAGCGGCCATCGTTGGTTTTTTTAATAAGGTTTCCTATGATCAAATGATCGACGAGGTGGCGGAAAATGTCCGTTCCACCACAGGAGCATTGCTCATCCTTCTTATGGTGGGTGCCCTTTCGGGCACGTGGCTCGTGAGCGGTATCATTCCCGCCATGATCTATTACGGACTACAGATCCTGAACCCTACCATATTTTTGGCGGCCTGCGTGATCATATGCGCCATCATTTCCGTGGCGACGGGGAGTAGCTGGACCACTTCGGCTACTGTGGGCATTGCGCTCATCGGTATCGGCGATGCCTTGGGCATTTCGCTGGGCATGACCGCGGGAGCGGTGCTTTCGGGCGCCTATTTCGGGGATAAAATGTCCCCCTTGAGCGACACCACCAATCTGGCCCCGGCCATGGCGGGCGGTGACCTGTTCTCCCACATCAGGTACATGGCCCTGACCACGACCCCGACCATCATCATCACCCTTGTGGTATTCATCATCATGGGCTTTACCATTGACACATCGGGTGATGCGGACACCAGTTCCATCTTAACGAATATCAGTGCTACCTTTAATATCAATGGGTGGCTCTTTTTGGTCCCTTTGGTCGTTATCCTCTTGATCGTGAAGAAAGCACCACCTTTGATGGCCCTACTTGTCGGAACATTGTTGGGCGGACTGTTTGCCCTTATTTTCCAGCCGGACATTGTGGCTACCCTTGGTGGTGGTACCAGTTTGACCTTCGAGTCTGCTTACAAGGGCATTTTGAATGCAATTACCGTGGATACCGAAATAGCCACAAGTGACCCTGCCTTGAACGATCTTTTCTCCTCGGGCGGAATGTCGGGCATGCTGGGCACCATTTGGCTCATTGTCTGCGCCATGGTCTTCGGGGGCATCATGGACGGCATTGGAGCGTTGGAACGCATTACGGAATCGCTTCTCAAACTGGCCAAGACCACCTTTGGTCTCTTTGCAAGCACCGTGGGCAGTTGTTTGGCACTGAACATCACCGCTTCCGACCAGTATTTGGCCATTGTGGTCCCTGGAAAAATGTTCTCAAAGGCCTATGCCGAACGTGGATTGGCCCCAGAGAACCTGAGCCGTTCCCTGGAGGATTCCGGAACGGTCACCTCGGTATTGGTGCCCTGGAACACGTGCGGCGCCTATCACAGTGGAGTCCTAGGTGTGGGGGTGGGGGAATACTTCTTTTATGCCATCTTCAACTGGCTAAGCCCCTTCATGACCTTGCTGTTCGTCGCTTTCAAGATCAAGATCAAGCAATTGACCGAATAGATTTGCCTCAAAACAGCCGTTTTTCAATAGGCATCATTTTTATCAACAACATGGTACAGCCTCCCGAAAAGAAGGTTTTTTTTGAGTATTTTTGACCCTCAAACAAAAAATAGATCATGGCAACAGTCACCCTCAAAGGAAATCAAATACACACCCTTGGCAACCTTCCTGAAAATGGTTCCCAAGCCCCTGACTTTAAGTTGGTAAAGAACGACCTTTCCACCGTATCCCTTTCGGACTACAAAGGACAAAAGGTGGTACTCAATATTTTTCCCAGTGTGGACACCGGAACCTGCGCACAGTCGGTCCGTCAGTTCAACCAAGAGGCCGCAGAATTGGACAACACCAAAATTTTGTGCATCTCCAAAGACCTTCCTTTTGCCCAGGCCCGTTTCTGTGGAGCCGAAGGTATAGACAAGGTGGAGACCCTTTCCGATTTCAGGGACGGTAATTTTGGAAAAGCATACAAAGTTGAGTTTACAGATGGCCCATTGCAAGGCCTGTTGTCCCGATCCGTTGTGGTATTGGACGAAAATGGCAAGGTGACCTACTCCGAACAGGTTTCCGAAACAGTGGACGAACCCAACTACAAAGCTGCGCTTGAAGCATTGATGGATGCCTAGGGAATCTTTCTTGAAGAACAGGATCCGTAGTGTGGGCTATGCCCTAAAAGGCATGTTCCTGCTCTTGAGGACGGAGGCCAGCATCAAGATCCAGTTTTTTATCGCACTTTTGATGACGGCCGCTGGCTTTTTCTTTGAAATCTCCAGTACCGAATGGATGGTACAGTTACTGTCCATTGGGATGGTCATGGGGGTAGAGGGAGTCAACACCGCCATCGAAAAGCTATCGGACTACATCCAGCCCCAAAGGGACCCGAAAATTGGTCTGATCAAAGATATTTCGGCAGGGGCCGTGATGATCGTGTCCGTCATTGCCAGCATTATCGGACTCATTATCTATGTTCCCAAGCTGCTATAAAACGTATAAGGACTGTTGGAGCACGTAAATTTGTAACTTAGCCCCGAATTAAACATCATTGATGGCAAAGAAAAGGACCACATCAAAATCGAAACCTACCACTGCCAAGAAGAAGTTTTCGCTTAGGCCCTCCAAGCAGAACAAGATCATTCTCGGCAGTCTTTTGATCGTTCTCAGCATTGCGCTCTTCTTCTCCTTCATGTCGTTCTATTTTACATGGCAGGAAGACCAGAGCATGCTGTCCGAATTCGCGAACCGGAACGCTGAGGCCAGCAACCTGCTGAACAAGTTTGGGGCCAGTGTGAGCCATTTTTTCATGTACCAAGGATTTGGGCTGGCATCCTTCGCTTTTCCTTTACTGCTGGCCGTAACAGGACTCTACCTCTTTTTGGGGCTGGAGGCCAAGGGGCTTATCGGGAAATGGGTGTGGGGCCTCACGGGCGTCATTTGGATGTCCGTGGCGTTGGGCTTCTTCGCTGCCAACTTTCCCCTTTTGGGCGGACTCATCGGGTTTGAGATGAACGATTTCCTTCAGGATTATACAGGTAAAATTGGAGTGTTCCTGATATTGCTGTTTGTGTTGATGGTGATCCTGGTACGCCTGTTCAACTTTACTCCGGAAGGCTTTGCCAATTTCTTCCGTTCCCAAAGGGAAAAAATCAAATCCGATTTTCAAGAAACGACCCCAAGCGCAGATAAAGAGGATTATATAGAGCATGAAGATGGTGGTATCGAATTGAAGATGGACGACCCTGCACCGGAAAAAGTGGATACCTATACCCATAAAAAAGACATTCCGCCACTACAAAGTGAGGCAGGACTCGATGTCAACCTTCCGGAAGAGGAAGAATCCGATATTGACCTGACCGTAGAAGAAACCCCTGTGGAAGAGGAAACCGAGGTGAAAGCGGCCAAATTGGTGAAGGATTTTGGGGAGTTCGACCCGAAATTGGAACTCGGGAACTATAAGTTCCCTCCCATGGAACTGCTGGATGACCATGGAGCATCCGGGGGCATCACCATCAACCAGGAAGAACTGGAAGAGAACAAGAACCGCATTGTCAGCACCCTGAAAAACTACAAGATCGGCATTGCGCAGATCAAGGCCACCATCGGCCCAACGGTAACACTTTATGAGATAGTGCCCGAAGCGGGCATCCGTATTTCCAAGATCAAAAACCTAGAGGACGATATTGCGCTTTCCTTGGCGGCACTGGGTATTCGTATCATCGCTCCCATACCCGGCAAGGGAACGGTGGGTATCGAAGTGCCCAACAAAAAGGCCACGGTGGTCTCTATGAGGTCGGTCATCGCCTCCAACAAGTTCCAGAAAGCGGAAATGGAGCTGCCCATCGCCTTCGGGAAGACCATCAGCAATGAAACCTTTGTGGTGGACCTTGCCAAAATGCCCCACTTGCTCATGGCAGGTGCCACGGGTCAGGGAAAATCCGTCGGGTTGAACGCCGTGATCACCTCCCTGCTCTATAAAAAGCACCCGGCCGAGGTGAAGTTCATCTTTGTGGATCCCAAAAAAGTGGAGCTTACCCTCTACAACAAAATTGAGCGCCACTTTTTGGCCAAACTGCCCGACTCGGACGAGGCCATCATCACGGACAACACCAAGGTCATCAATACGCTGAACTCGCTCTGCATTGAAATGGACAACCGTTACGAACTGTTGAAAACGGCCATGGTGCGGAACATCAAGGAATATAATGTAAAGTTCAAGGCGCGAAAGCTCAACCCCAATGATGGGCATAAGTTTTTGCCCTATATCGTTTTGGTGATCGATGAGTTTGCCGATCTTATCATGACAGCGGGCAAGGAAGTGGAAACGCCCATTGCCAGATTGGCACAGTTGGCACGAGCCATTGGCATCCACTTGATCATTGCCACTCAAAGACCTTCGGTGAACGTGATCACGGGTATCATCAAGGCCAACTTCCCGGCCAGGATCGCTTTCCGTGTGACCTCAAAAATAGATTCCCGTACCATTTTGGACGCCCAAGGTGCCGACCAGCTTATCGGTCGTGGGGACATGCTTTACACACAAGGAAACGATGTCACCCGTTTGCAATGCGCCTTTGTGGATACGCCCGAGGTGGGCAAGATCACAGAGTATATCGGTTCCCAGCGCGCCTACCCCGAGGCCCATTTGCTTCCCGAGTATGTCGGTGAAGATTCTGGCACAGGTATTGATTATGATATTTCGGAAAGGGATGATATGTTCCGTGAGGCCGCAGAAGTGATCGTGACGGCACAGCAAGGATCTGCCTCCCTTATCCAACGGAAATTAAAATTGGGATACAACAGGGCCGGAAGGATCATCGATCAATTGGAGGCCGCCGGAATTGTGGGCCCCTTCGAAGGCAGCAAGGCACGGCAAGTGTTGATCCCGGACATTTATTCTTTGGAACAATTTTTAGAAAATGAATCAAAATAAGACCATGATCAAGAAACATATTCTTTTTATCGCACTTTTTGCCTCGGCAGTTTTTTCATACGGACAGGGTTCCGATAAAGCCAAGGCACTTTTGGACGAAGTCTATAACAAGGTGAAGTCCTACAAGAACATCTATATCGATTTTCAATCCACCATTGAAAATACAGAGGCCGACCTGAAACAGGAGACCAATGGCAACGTTACCCTGAGTGGTGAAAAATACGTTTTGAACTATCTGGGTGCGCAACAGCTCTATGATGGCAAAAAGGTATATACCATCGTTCCCGAGAACGAGGAAGTCACCATTGAAGACGTGAACGAGGAGGACGACAATGTGAGCCCATCAAAAATGCTCACCTTCTACAAAACGGGGCACAACTACCAATGGGACATCCAACAGAATGTGGGCGGCCGAAAAATCCAATATGTGAAATTGACCCCCATCGATTCCAATACCGAGGTCAAATCGATATTGTTGGGCATCGACACGCAGACCAAGCACATCTACAAGCTCATACAAACGGGGAACAACGGCACAAAGACCACCATTACCGTTAATTCTTTCAAAACCGACCAACCCATTTCGGGGGCTATGTTTACCTTTAACGAGAAAAAATACGAGGACAAAGGGTATTATATCACAAGAAACTAGGCATTGAAAATACTAGACCAGTATATATTAAAAAGGTTTCTATACAATTTTTTCAGTTCCTTCTTCATCCTGATCGTCATATTCATTTTTCAGGGAATATGGCTTTTCATCGATGATTTGGCAGGAAAAGGGCTTGGCATTGTCATCATTGCCAAGTTCATTTTTTATTTTATCCCTACGTTGATTGACAAGGTACTTCCCTTGACCGTATTGCTTTCGTCCATCCTCACTTTCGGCACCTTTGCCGAAAATTATGAGTTCGCGGCCATGAAGGCTTCCGGTATTTCATTGCAGCGTGGCATGCGCAGTCTTATTGTTTTTGTGCTCTTTTTGGGCGTGGTAACCTTTTTCTTTGCGAACAATGTGATCCCCAAATCCGAACAGAAAATGTTCAACCTAAGGAGGAACATTGCCAAGGTCAAACCGGCAGCGGCCATCACTGAAGGGGTTTTCAGTGATTTTGAAGGCACTGGGGAGGGCATGAACATCAAGGTGGACAAGAAATATGGGGAACAAGATCGATTTTTGGACAATGTGATCATCCATAGAAAAACGGACCAGAACATCAACAACACGGTCATCAAGGCCAAATCCGGCGAACTCATCAGTAGCGAGGAATCCGACATCATCCAATTGGTGTTGAAAGATGGCAATTATTACGAGGAACTGGCTTCCAAGGACCCGAAGGAGCAGCGCAAAAAACCCTTTGCCAAAGCGGACTTCAAGACCTACACCATCAATATTGACATCTCCGAACTGAACGATCAGGATATGGAGGAAGACCAGAACATCACCACCAACAAGATGAAGAATGTGAGCCGATTGATCAAGGATATCGACTCCCTTCGCGAAAACAATCTTGAAAAGGTGGAAGCCTTCTCAAAGAACATCGTCAACCGTATGGGGGCCTTTCCCGTACTTCCCAAAAAAAATCTCCAAAAGGCAGAAAACCCAAAACTGGAACTCGTCCAGACAGAAGAACAGAAGAAGAAAAAGATCCAAAAGGATTCCATCAAGAACATAGACGGCCTATTGGACCATCTTGAGGAATGGCAACGGCTACAGGTGGTGAAGAATGCCAAGAATTCCGTTTCGGGCATCATGAGCACAGTGACGGCCAAAAAAGATGAACTGCAGAGCAGATACAAGTTCTACAACAGCCATATCCTGTCGCTCCACCAAAAATATGCACTCGCACTTTCCTGTATCATCCTTTTCTTTGTAGGTGCTCCGTTGGGCGCCATCATCAGAAAAGGAGGGCTCGGATTGCCCATGGTCATCGCCATTATCTTATTTTTGGCCTATTATTTTATAGGGGTATTTGCGGGGAACTATGCCAAGGAAGGCAACATACACCCAGCAATTGGGGCCTGGCTTTCCACCTTGATCATGTTGCCCTTGGGCGTTTCGCTCACCAAAAGGGCCACGGCCGACAAAGGACTGTTTGGGTTTGGTCATATTTTTGACCGTATAAAATCGATATTTAAAAAGAAGAAAAAAGATTCTGAAGAATGATGGTCGCCAAGGACAAAAAAATACAACTGCACGCCATAGAAGAAGCCATTGAGGACATCCGTCAGGGCAAGGTCATTATTGTAGTGGATGATGAAAACCGGGAGAACGAGGGCGATTTTTTGGCAGCAGCAGAGTTGATCACCCCTGAGATGATTAATTTTATGGCAACCCATGGCCGGGGCCTCATCTGTGCACCCCTCACCGAAGGAAGATGTAAGGAACTCGGACTTCACAAGATGGTGACCCACAACTCCGACCCTTTGGAAACCGCTTTTACCGTTTCCGTGGACCTGAGAGGCAATGGTGTCACGACCGGAATCTCCGCTGCGGATAGGGCCAAAACCGTTTTGGCGCTGACAGACCCTTCCACAAAACCCCATGAACTGGCAAGGCCGGGGCATATTTTCCCCCTGATTGCCAAGGAAGGCGGGGTCTTGCGACGTACGGGACATACCGAGGCCGCCATAGATTTTGCCCGATTGGCCGGATTGGAGCCTGCAGGGGTCATTGTGGAAATCATGAACGAGGATGGCAGCATGGCCCGCTTGCCCGAGCTTATGGAAGTGGCCAAAAAATTTGATCTGAAGATTGTTTCCATCGAAGACCTGATTGCCTATCGGATGGAGCACGACAGTTTGATAGAACTCAAGGAAGCTTTTGACATAAAGACCCGATTTGGCGATTTCAGGTTACGTGCGTACCAACAGACCACGAACGACCAAGTGCATATCGCCTTGGTGAAGGGAAGTTGGAAATCCGGCGAACCCGTTCTTACCCGAATCAATTCCACTTTGGTGAACAATGATATGCTCGGCACCTTGACCAACAATCCGGATGAAACGCTGCAACGGATGTTCGATGTACTCAATGCCGAGGAAAAGAGCGCTATGATCTTTATCAATCAGGGCAACCAGTCCACCAATCTCTTGAGCCGTCTGTCGGAATTGAAAAAGCTACAGGCCCAAGGTATCCACAAGGCACCCAAGATTGATATGGACACCAAGGACTTTGGCATTGGCGCCCAAATTCTGCACGACCTCAACATTTCCAAGATTCGCTTATTGAGCAATTCCGGACAGACCCGTCGCGTGGGAATGGTGGGATACGGTCTTGAGATTGTGGAGTATGTGAATTATTAATCTTGGCCTAACGCTATTTTGTCTGGTGGACAAAAGAACCAAGAGAAAAGAAAAAAGACTGCTGATTACTGATCATTTGGACTCTTCGATCATATGAAGTCTAGCTTCTGATATCTGACGTCTTTAATCCGAACATTGATTCGAATAATTCGTGACATTCGTGTCAAAATAGACGAAAGAACATAGACGATAGAGGATAGACTTGGGTTATTCTGTTATTGGGTTATTGACCGCTGTAAACTGCCTACTGCAAACTGAGTCATTGGATTATTGGATTATTGGAATTTGGAATTTCAGGTTTTTGGTTTCAGGTTATTCTGTTACTAGGTCATTCGTCATTGCCTATTGTTTACTGTCTGACCTTGAACTTGAAACTTGAACTTTGTTTTGCTTATTCTGTTATTGGTCATTTATTATTGTAAATTGGTTTTCCTTTACCCTTTACCCCTTGACCATTCACCTTTCATCCTCAAACCCGAAACTTTCACCATCCCGACGTTCCAACGAAAAAACATTCGTATTTTTACAACTGTTTTTTGAAGAACGGATTATCCTTACAAACCATAAAATATGAATCAATATGATGTAGCTGTCATTGGCTCGGGCCCCGGAGGCTATGTGGCAGCGATTAGATGCGCCCAATTGGGAATGAAAACCGCAATCATCGAAAAGTACGACACCTTGGGAGGCACCTGCCTCAATGTGGGCTGTATTCCCTCCAAGGCCCTTTTGGACTCATCGCACCACTACGAGGACGCCATAAAGCACTTTGCCGAGCACGGAATCGATATTCCTGGCGAAGTGAAGGTGAACCTAAAGCAGATGATCGCCCGTAAAGAGGATGTCGTGGAACAGAACACCAAAGGCATCGAGTTTTTGATGGGCAAGAACAAGATAGATGTCTACCATGGACTCGGAAGTTTCAAGGATGCTACCCACATCACTATTGAAAAAGAAGGAAAAACAGAGACCATCGAGGCAAAGAACATCATCATTGCCACGGGATCCAAACCTTCCACTTTGCCGTTCATCCAACTGGACAAAGAACGTATCATCACGTCCACCGAAGCGCTCAAACTGAAAGAAATCCCCAAACACCTGATCGTTATCGGGGGAGGGGTCATCGGTCTGGAATTGGGCCAGGTGTATAAACGTCTTGGTTCCGAAGTGACCGTTGTGGAATATATGGACCGCATTATCCCTACGATGGATGCCGCCCTTTCCAAAGAATTGATGAAAGTGCTAAAAAAGCAAAAGATGTCATTCAACCTGTCCCACAAAGTGAAAGCGGTGGAGCGCAAAGGAAAAGAAGTCATCGTGAAAGCGGACGACAAAAAAGGAGAGGAAGTGGTGTTGACCGGCGATTACTGCTTGGTCTGTGTGGGACGTAGGCCCTATACCGATGGATTGAACCTGGATGCGGCCGGCGTGAAATTGGATGACAGGGGTAGGGTAGCGGTGAACGACCACCTACAGACCAACGTCTCCAACATCTACGCAATCGGGGATGTCATCAAAGGGGCCATGTTGGCACACAAGGCCGAAGAAGAAGGCGTTTTGGTGGCCGAACTCTTGGCCGGACAAAAACCGCACATCAACTACGACCTGATTCCCGGGGTGGTCTATACCTGGCCAGAAGTGGCCGCTGTGGGCAAGACCGAAGAGCAGTTGAAGGAAGAAGGTGTGGACTATAAAGTGGGCCAGTTTCCGATGAGGGCATTGGGTCGCTCACGTGCCAGCATGGACCTGGACGGATTTGTGAAAATTTTGGCGGACAAAAAGACCGATGAGGTGTTGGGCGTCCACATGGTGGGAGCACGTTGTGCCGATTTGATCGCAGAAGCCGTTACCGCCATGGAATTTAGGGCTTCTGCCGAAGACATTGCACGAATGAGCCACGCACACCCGACGTATGCCGAAGCTGTCAAGGAAGCAGCCTTGGCCGCAACGGACAACAGGGCAATACACAGTTAGTCAAAAGAAAATAAAGAGGAAAAGGCATTCGGTCTATCAAGATGGAATGCCTTTTTTTATTGGGATTACCCTTTTACGGTACGGAAAAGTCTTTTGAGCACCAGCCCGGCCCTGGACAACAGTTCTTTCAGTATGGAAACTGAAATTTCCTTGATTTCGAGCGTTTGTTTCTTCGCAGTATCCCAGGCCCAAGCAATGCTGGACTTGATATCCTCTTCGTATCGGCTATACTTCAGTGCCAAAAAGGTGCAGGTGAACATAAAGAGGACCGCTCCGAGTATGGCCAAGGAAGGGGTCAAAGAATGGTGGAAGAACCGATAGAGGCCCAATCCCGTCAAACTGCCATAAAGTACCATGTAGTGGATCACATAAATGGAAAGGGTGCTGGAACCAATGTTCAGGATGGTGCGGTTGTTGATGAACCGCCGAAGCAGCATGAACACGGCAAACACCACAAATACATTGCCCAATCGGATGAACAGGTAGTTGTTGATCTGCAGCAAGTTGAAAAGTTCCACTCCGGTCCATTCGTAAATGGCAAGGAAGGTTGGCGACAATGCGTAGCACAGAACGGCACCAAGTCCCAAAGAAATGGCAATGGCCGCAGGGTAGAGGTATCTGAAATCCTTGAACCTAAAGAACAGAATGGAGATGAAAGCCCCGATGGTGGCATATCCCAACCAAGGAATGATGGTAAACACAGAACCATTAGCCTTGGTAAAATAATTGGCGATGAATTCCGGTAAAAAGGAAAATGACCACTGCTTGTAAAGCGGTTCAAACAGGAACAGGACCACAGTGATGCCTACCAGCACCAAGGGGAAAACATATTTTTTTCGGTTGATGGTCAACAGATAGATCCCGATCAAGGCCAAAATGGAAAGCCCAATGCAGTGTAGGACATCCACAAAGTAGAAAGAGGGATAAATCTCCCCTTTGAGGAGTCCAAAAAGATTGGAACGCAACAGATAACCAATAAAAACGAGTTGAAGTCCGCGACGAATGCCTTTGGATACCCTTGGATTGTCCATCCCTTTCTGGGGCACCCGGATGAGCAAATACGTAAAAATGAACCCAGAAACCGTAAAGAAAACAGGTGCGGTGATCCCCCGAAAATAGAGCCAGACACGGAAAGCACCATTGTTGAGGTCCCTGAAGGCAGGTTCCAGAAGCCCATCGATAAAATGCCCTTGGAGCATCATCAATATGGCCCACGCACGCATGGCATCTACAAAAAATAACCTGTTGGTCTTAACTGTCATTCGGTTTGATCTATTCCTATATACTTGTTTAGCAAGCACTTTGGATGCTTTCCGCGCCAAAATTATACAAAATACTCACAACTCTGCCCCAATTGGGGTATTTTAGCGAAACAATCAACGATTTTTTTCTATGGCAGCGATTTTGGCATTCGCCGGAAGCAATTCTTCAACATCCATTAATTTCAAACTTGTAAAATTAACCGCATCTTTGGTAGAAGGTCATGATGTTCGTGTATTGAACATGGCCAACCATCCTTTTCCCATCTTCAGTGAGGATGATGAAAAACAAAATGGATATTCCAATGCTTTGGTGGAGTTCAAGGAAGATATTAGGAATGCGGATGGGCTCATACTCTCCGTGAACGAGCATAACGGCAACCCATCGGCCTACTTCAAGAATGTTCTGGATTGGCTGTCCCGCTTGGACCGAAAATTCTTGGAAGGGACAAAGGTGCTCCTTATGTCCACTTCGGGAGGCAAACGAGGGGGCATGGGCTCTTTGGGCGTGATCCAGAACATGTTGCCAAGGTTCGGGGCGGAAATCATCGCCACGTTTTCCCTGCCGTCGTTCCATGATACTTTTTCCGAGGACGGGATTTTGGACGAATCCTTGAAAGCAGAACACCAAAAGGCACTCCAAACCTTTTTGGATTCCTTAAAATAATGGGCATTGCGGACACAGCGTTCTTATCAGACAACTTCACCTTTACAAAGTAAAAATGCCCTTTTGGAATGGTCCAAAAACTACACCGACGTGGTGTGGTTGGACAGCAATGGGCATCGGGGCAACTATTCTTCCTTTGAAGCCTGTCTGGCCGTGGGTAGATTTAGGGAATTTTACGGTTTGGAGGAGCTCAGGAAGCATTTCGAGCATCAATCCGACTGGCTCTTCGGGTATTTTTCATACGACCTGAAAAATCAGTTGGAGGATTTGACCTCCCATAATGAGGATGGTATTGGGTTCCCGGACCTGTATTTTTTCCAGCCCCAAAAAATCATCATTCTGGATGGGGACCAACTCCAGTTTTTGTATTTGGATGCGGATGACATTGAAAAGGATTTTGAAGGGATTGTCTCGTTGATGGGTGAGGAAGGACCCATCAATAGCAAAACTTCTCCCATTTCCATAAAGATGCGTATCCACAAAGATGCCTATTTTGAAAAAGCGAACCGCTTTTTGGAGCACATCCATCACGGGGATATTTATGAGGCCAATTTTTGTCAGGAGTTTTATGCCCAAGACGCACAAATTGCTCCTTTGGAGACCTATAAAAAGCTGAATTCCATATCCGAACCCCCGTTTGCGGTCTATATGCGCTTGGGCGAAAGGTATTTGATGTGCGCCTCCCCAGAGCGGTATTTGAGAAAACAGGGCGAAAAAGTGATTTCCCAACCCATAAAGGGTACTGCCCCGCGGGGAAAGGATGCTGCTGACGATCTACGGATATGGGAACGACTGGCCCAAGATGAAAAGGAAAGGGCGGAGAACATCATGATCACAGATTTGGTGCGGAACGATTTGTCCAAAAGTGCCATCAAAGGAAGTGTTGTGGTTGAAGAACTTTGTAAAGTTTATGGATACAAACAGGTACACCAGATGATTTCAACTGTTACTTCAAGTGTAAATCCAAATATTAATCCTGTTGACCTAATAACGGAAACCTTTCCAATGGGCAGTATGACCGGTGCACCGAAGATATCCGCTATGAAGATTATCGAAGCCTTGGAGGAGACCAAACGGGGTCTGTACAGTGGGGCAGTGGGTTATTTTGACCCAAAGGGGAATTTCGATTTCAATGTGGTCATACGGAGCATTTTGTACAACGAAAAGACCAGGTTCGTTTCGTATTCCGTGGGAAGTGCCATCACTGCAAAATCCGACCCCGAAATGGAGTATCAGGAATGCCTGCTGAAGGCTAGGGCCATGCGAAGTGTATTGGGTGAAGAGGTTTAAGGTTAGAGGTTTAGGGTTTCAGGTTTAAGTTCAAATTCAAGTTTCAAGGAACAAGAACAACTGTCCCCTTGAGGGGACTTTAGTGGTGTTTTTTATAGAGTGGACACGAATATCACGAATCTTTACGAAAAATTGAAGATCCAAGCATCAGTCGCCAAATTCCAGTGGGCAGTAAACAGTTTGCAGTAGGCAGTTTGCAGTGACCTTTGTCATTCTGAGCAACGTGAAGAATCTCTTGCAGGGTCAGATTCTTCAAACACTTCGTGTTTTCAGAATGACAGGGATGGTTGTCTCCTCTCTTTGTTCTTTGTTCTTCCTGCATCAAACACCAAATTCCAATAACTAAATAACTCAGTAACTGAATAACCCATAACAGAATAATCCAATAACTCAACAACGAATCGTATTTTTGCGGTATGCTGGAAAAGTTCAAAAAGCATCTGGACCTCGATTTACCTTTCTTGAAGGGAAAGCGCTTGTTGGTGGCCTGTAGTGGGGGAGTGGACAGCGTGGTTCTGGCCCATTTGTCCCAAAAATTGGGATTGGACATGGCATTGGCCCATTGCAACTTTGGGCTGCGAGGTGCGGAAAGTGATGGCGATGAGGATTTTGTGCGCCGATTGGCGGAAAAATTGGGTGTGGAAGTCTTGGTGAAACGATTCGACACGGAAGCGTATGCGGAGAACAACCGGGGTTCCATCCAAATGGCAGCAAGGGACCTACGCTATCAATGGTTTCAAGAAGTTTTGGAAAAAGAGGGCTTTGATTTTTTGGTGACGGCCCATCATGCCGATGACAACTTGGAGACTTTTCTCATCAATCTGTCCCGGGGCACGGGCATCGAAGGTCTTTTGGGGATTCCCGAAGTGAACGAAAAAATTATCCGTCCCCTACTTGTTTTTTCACAAGATGAAGTGTTGGAGTATGCCCAGTCTGAACAAATCCAATGGCGGGAGGACAGCAGCAATGCCAGCAACAAATACCTTCGGAACAGGATAAGGCACGAAGTATTGCCCAAACTGAAGGAGCTGCACCCTACGTTTCTCCAAAATTTTATACAGACCCAATCCCATCTGCTCCAGAGCCATACTTTGGTGGAAAACCATATCCAGACGGTCAAAGCAAAGCTTTTTGTGGAAAATGCAGGAAACATTACAATCGATATTGGCGAGTTGGAGCGTTTACAGCCCACAGCGGCTTATGTGTATGCGCTTTTTAAGGAATACGGTTTCACGGAATGGGACGATGTGAACCACCTTTTGACGGCCATGAGTGGCAAGGAAGTGGTTTCCAAGACCCACAGATTGGTGAAGGACAGGCAGTATTTGATCCTTTCAGAATTGGAGAGCGGACCGAAAAGATCATACTTGATCTTTGAAGATGAAAAACAGCCGGATTTGCCCCTCAATTTAAGTCTGGAAAACGTTAAAAGCATTGAAAAATCAGGGCATAATACCATTTTTATGGATAAGGAAAAGTTAAACTTCCCGTTGGTGTTAAGAAATTGGGAAAAAGGCGACTATTTTTATCCTTTTGGTATGCAAGGAAGAAAAAAGCTGTCCAAGTTTTTCAAGGACGAGAAGATGGATGTGGTGTCCAAGGAAAAACAATGGCTGCTTTGCTCGGACAACGATATTGTCTGGGTGGTGGGCAAAAGAGCGGACGAACGTTTCAAGGTCGAGGATTCGACCCGACATATAGTAAAGATTACATGGGCTACATGAGAGCAGTACTACTTTTTTTAGGACTTTTTTGGATCAACCTTTCCCTGTTTTCCCAAACAGATGCCAATCCGGCCGTTTGGAGCCATCAAGTCAACAAAATATCGGACACCGAATACGAACTCGTCTTCACGGCAAAGATCATGGATGGGTGGCACATCTATTCCCAATACACGGCCGAAGGAGGTTCCCTGCCCAGTGAATTCACTTTTGAAAAAGCAGGGGAGGATTATGAACTTGTAGGCCAAACCGAAGAGAGCGAGACCATTACCGAATACAGCGACATCTTTGAGGTAGATGAGACTTTTTTCAAGAAAGAAGCCATCTTCACCCAAAAGATAAAACTGCTCGACCCAAAAGTCAACCAGATTTCGGTGAACCTGTTTTATCAGATCTGTAAGGAGGTCTGTATCCCCTTGGACCATCTTTTCCAGATCTCTTTGGATGGAAGCGACTTTGTGGCAACTACCCAGGAATTGGATGGCCGCAGTGTGGCCTTGGGTGAGTCGTTGAAGGTGGATTTGAAGAACAAGCATCTGTTGAACCAAGGAAGTTCTGTGGACGCCGAAGGTAAGTCCAACCTATGGATGGTCTTTGGGCTTGGATTTTTGGGTGGGCTCATCGCCTTGTTGACCCCATGTGTGTTCCCCATGATCCCGTTGACGGTCTCCTTTTTCACCAAACAGTCACAGAACAAGTCCAAGGGTATCGGAAATGCCGTTCTTTATGGATTTTTCATTGTATTGATCTACTTCTTGCTGAGTTTGCCCTTCCATTTGTTCAATTCGGTGGACTCGCAGATACTGAACACCATTGCCACCAATGTTTGGCTCAATGTGTTCTTCTTCATCATTTTCGTCTTTTTTGCCTTTTCCTTTTTTGGCTATTACGAATTGACCCTGCCCAGCTCTTGGGCCAATAAAATGGACTCCGCTTCGTCCAAAGTGGGAGGGGGATTGGGCATCTTTTTCATGGCGCTGACCTTGGCCATAGTGTCCTTTTCGTGCACCGGTCCCATTTTGGGCGGACTGTTGGGAAGCACTACCTTGGCAGAGGGCAATGTGGCGACCAACCTATCGGCGGGAATGGTCGGTTTTGGTTTGGCCCTGGCCCTGCCATTTGCATTGTTTGCCATGTTCCCGGCCTGGTTGAACTCCTTGCCCAAATCGGGCGGATGGATGACCACCGTGAAAGTCGTCTTGGGCTTTTTGGAGCTGGCCTTGGCCTTCAAGTTCCTTTCCAATGCCGATTTGGTGGGCAATTGGGGATTGTTGAAAAGAGAGATTTTTGTGGGCATCTGGATAGTGCTCTTCGTATTGATGACCCTGTATTTGTTTGGGCTGTTCCGTTTTCCGCATGATGGACCAAAGAAAAAACTGACCACGACCCGAAAAATCTTTGGGGTATTGAGTTTGGCCTTTTCGGTGTACTTGCTATTGGGCCTTTTCCAAGTGACCCATTTGAAACTGTTGAGTGGATTTCCGCCTCCGGATTTTTATAGTGTGGTCGAAACCGAAAGCGATTGCCCCCTTGGCCTGGATTGTTTCAAGGACTTTGAGGAAGGTGTGACCCATGCCAAAGCCGTGAACAAACCCATTTTGCTCGATTTCACGGGATGGGCCTGTGTGAATTGCCGGAAGATGGAAGAAAATGTATGGAGCCACAGTAGCATCTACCCCCTTTTGAAGGATGAATATGTGCTGATCTCCCTCTACGTGGACGACAGAAAGGAACTTCCCGAAGAGGAAAGGTTCGATTTCAGATACGATTCCGGCCGGATAAAGGCCATTGAGACCGTGGGACAAAAATGGGGGACTTTCCAGACCATCAACTTCAATGCGGCCTCGCAACCCTATTACGTGCTACTTTCCCCCAATCTTGAAATTTTGAACGACGCTGTCCAGTATGTGGATGTGGAAACCTATGGGGAATGGCTAAGGTCGGGCTTGGAAAAGCACCATCTCTCCATGGAGAAATAATTGGTATGTCCTTCTACTTTTTTTAATGGGGTCAGAAAATTAGTTTTACCTTAGGGATGCTAATCAGCTTAACCTAAACAGTAGTGAAAAAACTGAAAAAAGTACTTCTGGTCCTTGCGGGGTTGATCCTGTTGACCCTCATTGGCATTGCCATTTTCCTGAACGGTCTCAAACCTGATTACAGCGGGGAAAAGACATTGTCAGGGTTGGACAATGAGGTCAAAGTACTTTATGATACCTACGGAATCCCCCATATTTATGCGGACAATGAAGAAGATGCCCTAAGGGCATTGGGTTATGTACATGCGCAAGATCGTCTGTGGCAAATGGAACTGTTGAGGCGGGTGGCCAAAGGCAGACTATCCGAAGTATTTGGCGAAGACCTCCTGAAAACAGACAAGTTTTTTCTTTCCTTAGGCATTGATGACAACTCGGCAGCAACGGTGGCCAACATGGACCGGAATGGCAAAACGGCCGTTCTTTCCCAAGCATATCTGGACGGTATCAACGCATTTATCGAAAAGGGACCGACACCCATTGAGTTTTACCTCACGGGTTTGGATAAGGAACCTTTTTCCTTGGACGACATACACAATGCGGTGGGCTACATGGCCTTCAGTTTTGCCATGGCGCACAAAACAGACCCTCTCCTCACCAGTATGAGGGACAAATTGGGCGAGGAATACATGAGAGAACTTGCCATTGATTCCGATACCTCCACGGTTTGGATCAAGAACTACAAAGGGGCCGATACAGATTCACTGCCTTCAAACATTACGGCAAGTGTGACAGCAGCCTTGGAAAAATTGCCCATTCCCCAGTTTGAGGGAAGCAACAGTTGGGTAATTGCCCCACAGAAGACCAAGAGCGGCAAAGTCATTTTGGCCAACGATCCCCACATCGGATTTGCCCAGCCTTCCGTGTGGTACGAAGCGCATATCAGTACACCCACCTATGAAAAATATGGTTATCATTTGGCAGGGGTACCGTTTCCCTTATTGGGACACGACAGGAATTTGGCTTATGGGTTGACCATGTTCGAGAATGATGATATTGATTTTTATTACGAGGAAACACATCCATCCGACAGCACCAAATACAAGACCGCCGATGGTTGGAAGGAATATGAATACGTGAACAAGACCATCAAGGTAAAGGAAGGGAAAGATGTGCCGTTCACCTACCGAAAAACGCAGCACGGGCCTGTCTTGAACCAAATTGCCGATCAGATTTCCGGGGAAAGGCCCGTGTCCATGTCGTGGATATACACCAAACCCAAGAACGAGGTGATGGATGCTCTTTATGGGCTGAGCCATGCCACCAATATTGAAGAATTCAAAAGTGCGCTCCCCAAGATCCATGCCCCCGGACTGAATGTGATGTACGGTGACGCGGAGGGCAACGTGGGCTGGTGGGCCACTGCAAAATTGTATCAAATGCCGGACAGCCTGTCCACCAAATATATTTTGGACGGCACCTCGGGCAAAGAAGAACCATTGCGCTATTTGGATTTTTCCGAAAATCCAAGCGCCGTAAACCCGCCATGGAACTACGTTTATTCGGCCAATAACCAACCCGATTCCATAGCTGGGATGCTGTATCCCGGATATTACCTGCCCGAGAACAGGGCAAGAAGGATCGTACAGCTTTTGGATGCCAAGGAGGATTGGGACAAGGAGGCCGTTTCCGAGATGATTTTGGACGTTACCTCTCCCGTGAACACGCAATTGGTGACCGAACTGATCAAACTGTTCGATGTGTCCCTTTTGACCCAAGAGCAATTGGTCATGGTGGATTCCCTCGAAAATTGGACCGGGGAATATACATTGACGAGCACCAGCCCAACATTGTACCATCGCTGTGAATACTTTATGGTGAAAAATACCGTGGAGGACGAATTGGGGACGGAAATGTTCAACCAGTTTTTGGCCACCCATGTCTTTAAACGTCAAATTGCTTGGGGTGCCAAAATGGAGAATGGAAAATGGTGGGACAATGTCCATACCAAGGATGTTGTGGAAACGCGGAAGGACATTGTGATGAAATCCTTTGCCGATGCTTGGGAGTCCTTGGTCAATGATTTTGGGGCCGATCCGAGCGAATGGACCTGGGACAAGGTGCACACCTTGGAGCACCAACACCCCATTGGTCAAGTGGCATCCCTTCGCAAATATTTCAATGTAGGGCCATTTCCTGTTGAAGGCACCCGAGAGGTCATCAATAACCTGTCGTTTCCTTACGACGACACAGGATTTTACAAAGTAAGTTCGGGACCATCCACACGAATGATCGTTGATTTCTCAGATATCGAGAACAGTATCAGCATATTGCCCACGGGACAGTCAGGCAATCCACTCAGTAAACATTACAAAGATCAAGCGGAAATGTACGTGAAGGGCGAGTTCCGAAAAATGATGATTAACAAACAGGAGATCGAAGAAAAAGCCGAATCTGTACTCACCTTCACCAAAGAGTGATTTTTTCATCCATTGGTCGGGAAGGGCTATCCATCAACTCAAACCACGCTATTGTCAATCGATGGGCTTTTGGTAAATAGGCTTTGCTTATTTTTTGCCCTTATTTGACAAAATTCCAGATGCTGATAAAAATTCATGGCAGTGCCGTTTTCGGCATTGAAGCGACCACTGTGGTAGTGGAAGTAAATGTGGACAAGGGCATAGGCTATCATTTGGTGGGACTGCCCGATAGCGCCATCAAGGAAAGCAATTACCGCATAGCTGCCGCGTTACAGAACAATGGGTACAAAATCCCAGGAAAAAAGATAACCATCAATATGGCCCCCGCCGACCTCAGAAAGGAAGGCTCTGCCTACGATCTTACGCTGGCATTGGGGATTTTGGCCGCTTCAGGCCAAATCAAGTCGGAGGGTATCCAGAACTACATTATTATGGGCGAATTGTCGCTGGACGGCAGTCTTCAACCTATAAAAGGGGCCCTGCCCATTGCCATAAAGGCCCAGCAAGAGGGATTCAAGGGATTTATCCTTCCAAAGGAAAATGCCAGTGAGGCCGCCATTGTAAAGGACCTTGAAGTCTATGGCGTGGAGAACATCAAGGAGGTGATGGACTTTTTTGATCAAGATATCCCTTTGGAACGGACCCATGTGGATACCCGCCAAGAGTTTTACGAACATCTCAACTTTCCGGAATACGATTTTGCCGATGTAAAAGGTCAGGAGAGTATTAAACGATGTATGGAAATTGCGGCGGCAGGAGGGCATAATATCATTTTGATAGGTCCGCCGGGAGCAGGAAAGACCATGTTGGCAAAGCGGTTGCCCTCCATTCTGCCCCCCATGACCCTGCATGAAGCGTTGGAGACAACCAAGATCCATAGTGTGGTGGGCAAGGTAAGGAACAAGGGATTGATGAGTCAACGCCCGTTCAGAAGCCCGCATCATACCATTAGTTCCGCTGCACTGGTAGGCGGGGGCAGTTATCCACAGCCCGGGGAAATCTCCTTGTCGCACAACGGTGTGCTTTTCTTGGACGAGCTTCCCGAATTTGAACGCAGGGTCCTCGAGGTAATGCGGCAGCCCATGGAAGACAGGGAGGTCACCATTGCACGGGCCCAGTACACGGTCACTTATCCCAGCAGCTTTATGTTGGTGGCGAGCATGAACCCAAGTCCAGGGGGTTACTTCAATGATCCCGACGCACCCGTTACTTCTTCCCCTGCGGAGATGCAACGCTACTTAGGCAGAATATCGGGGCCACTGCTGGACAGGATCGACATTCATATTGAAGTGACCCCAGTGCCTTTCGAAAAACTCTCCGAAGAACGAAAAGGGGAGAGCAGTATGGACATCAGAAAAAGGGTGGAGGTGGCAAGGGATATCCAAACGGCCCGATTTTCGGAATGGGAAGGTATCCACTACAATGCGCAGATGGATACCAAGCACATCCGGCAGTTTTGCCCTTTGGGCGATTCTTCCAAGGAATTGTTGAAGAACGCCATGCAGCGGCTGAACCTTTCGGCACGGGCCTATGACAGGATTCTGAAGGTGTCCAGGACGATTGCTGATCTGGAAAACGAGGAAAACATCAACCAGAACCATATTTCCGAAGCCATCCAATATAGAAGTCTGGACAGGGACGGTTGGTTGGGCTGAGTCCATTTTTAAAAATCTAAAAAAAGTAGTGCTTTTATAATGGGATTGGCAATGGAACAGTCTTTTTGGGAAAGAAGTGTAAAAAATACGTTAAACATTCTTACCGATCTGTATTTGAGTAAGTTATGGCGTATTTTTGCCGCCATTTTCAAAAATACATAAGAATGCAATGTGTGGAATTGAACCCAGTGGGCAACTTTGACCCCTGGGAGCAGGAGAAGATCGATGAGTTGCTACATCAAAATATAACAAGTTCTTTAAGTAATAGATTGGTATTCGAGAACGAAAGTGTCAAACTTTGGGACCTACACCTGGCCCCGGGTGAACGAATTCCTTTCCGAAAGCACAATACCAATTATGGCTGGGTCTGCACCACGGGGGGATTGGCCCTTACCCGGTACGGAAACGGCAAAATAGACATGGTAAAGTTGAACCCCGGGGATACGGAATATTTTGAGTACAGGGGCAAAAACTACGTGAACGACCTGGAGAACATCGGCGAACATCCTATCATCATCAACATCTTGGAGTACAAAGACACCAAAAAGGACAATAGGTTCCAGTTTTGTGACTAAATGGCCTTGATGTTTGCCTTGAGCCCAGAGATGATCCCCAAAATGTTCTGAACGGTATCTTCCAAGTAGTAGGCGACGGCCAAATGGGGAATCCGAATAGTGGTAAACCCATTTTTGAACGAGTGCATGGCATCTTCAAGATCGCTTATGGCCTGTTCGTGGGTAATTCTACTATAATCACGGTCTATTTCAATGTTGAGTTTTACCCGTGAAATGGCAATATCGACCGATTTTTTACCGTCCCACCATTCCAACATGGGATGGGCACCCGCTTCCTTCAATGCATAAAATAGATGGATGGCTTCTGGGGGAGTATCGTTATCGAGGATGACTTTTTTGATAAGTCGGGTATGTCTTTCGCAAAGCGGAACACCTAGGGAATCCATCGATGCCCTGTACTGAGGATGATCCATACTTTTGCCACAATCCTTACAGGTCATAAGTGCGTTTGTCAAGTTCAAGTTTTGTAGTACGATTTGGTATTCATAATAACTTTCGCTTTTGCAAATTCGTATAATCGGTCGATGTAAAACATCCCTTTTTTAGACGAAATACATTTTTTTGGATGAAATACATGGTTTGTCCCAATATCCTGTTAAATTCATTGCATGAACCAACTGAGTAATGTTTAAAAAAATAGGACCGGGAGTATTGGTCGCCGCGGCCTTTGTGGGACCGGGAACCATAGCCATGTGCACCTTGGCGGGAGCACGTTTCGGATATGCCCTTATCTGGGCCTTGGCCGTCTCCATTTTGGCTACCATTGTACTGCAGGGAATGGCAGGCAGGATAGGAGTGGTCACCCAAAGTGGACTGGTGGATGTGGTTCGCCAGGAACTGAAAGTGCCCTGGATGAAGAAAACAGTCATCACCGTGGTTTTGGCCGCCATACTCATTGGCAACGCTGCCTATGAAGCAGGGAATATTGGAGGTGCCACCTTGGGGTTGGAACAATTGGTAGGCCACGAATGGGTAAAACCCTATTTGCCCATGCTGATCGGGATTTTCATATTCCTGTTGCTCTGGTTCAGTACGTATAAGATATTGGAACGCATTTTTGTGGGGCTGGTGGGCATCATGGGAGCTAGTTTTGTCGTTTGTGCCATCATTGTCAAACCTTCTTTTATGGAAATTGTCAAAGGGATGTTTGTGCCCAGGTTGCCCGAAGGAAGCTTGTTCACCGTCATCGCCTTGGTAGGCACCACGGTGGTCCCCTACAACCTTTTTCTGCATACATCTTTGGTGAAGGAGAAGTGGAAGTCCGTGGGTGGGATAAATGAGGTCAAATGGGACACGATCGTATCCATTGCCTTGGGAGGAATTGTATCCCTGGCCATTTTGGTGACCGCCTCTGCGGCTCCCATTGCTGATGTGAACCAAGTTTTGGACATGGCAAAGGGGTTGGAACCCTTGTTCGGAAAAATGGCCGTTTACTTTATGTCTGTCGGACTGTTGGCGGCCGGGGTAACTTCAGCCATCACCGCACCATTGGCCGCAGCCTATGTGGCCAGTAGCTGTTTTGGGTGGTCTGGCGGCATGCAGGACAAGCGATTCAAATGGACTTGGGCCTTTGTGCTTTTCTGTGGGGTTGTCTCCTTGTCGTTTGACATCAAGCCCATCGAAGTGATACAATTTGCCCAAGTGGCCAATGGCCTGTTGCTTCCAATAATGGCCCTATTGTTGCTTTGGGTGGTGAACAAAAGGTCTGTTATGGGCCAGTTCAAGAACACGATGCTTCAGAATGCCTTCGGACTGGCCATAGTGCTGTTCAGTATTTTTCTGGGGGTAAAAAGCATCCTCAAAGTAGCAGGAGTGTTTTGATTTAGTCGGAAGTTGGAAGTTGGAAGTCGGAAGTCGGAAGTGTCACGTTGAGCTTGCCTTTGTCGGCAGACAGGCGTAGTCGAAACGTCGGAAACCCGAAACCTGAAGCCTGAAACCCGAAACCTGAAACCCGAAACCCGAAACCAATAACATAATAACCCAATAACTAAGTAACATATCAACCCAACAAATGAAAACATGGCAAATGGACATCAATTGTGACGTAGGAGAGGGAGTGGGCAATGAGGCCGATATTTTTCCCTTCATCAGCTCGTGCAATATTGCCTGCGGCGGACATGCGGGTGATATCCAGAGCATGCGGGAAGTCATCCTGTTGGCCCAAAAGTACCATGTGAAAATAGGCGCCCATCCATCGTATCCCGATAAGGCCAACTTTGGAAGGGAAGTAATGGACATTCCTGCAGATGCGCTTATACAAAGTATAAGAGATCAATTGGATACATTTTTCGGCATCCTGAAAAAAGAGGGGGGGCAACTGCATCATATCAAGGCGCATGGTGCATTGTACAACCAAACCGCAAAGGATGTTGGGGCGGCCGATGTGTATTTGGAGGCCATCAAAGAATATAGGGGCAAGGCCATTGTGTATGCCCCATTCGGGTCTGTGGTGGCAACTAAGGCAGAAACCATGGGTTTTGAGGTATGGCACGAAGCCTTTGCGGACAGAAATTACAATCCGGATTTGAGTTTGGTTTCCAGAAAAAGTGAAAAAGCCCTGATTGAGGAACCTAAAGAGGTCTTGGAGCATATATTGCCCATAATAAAAGACGGAACTGTTGCCACTGTGGAGGGAAAAATCCGAAAAATAGAGGCAAAAACCCTCTGTGTGCACGGGGATACTCCTTCGGCATTGGAAATATTGACGTATCTTTCACGTGAATTACCCAAACATCAGGTGAACCTAGAAAAGTGAAAAGTTACCCCATCACCATCAAACCATTTGGAGAACGGGCCGTCTTGATCGAATGGCCCAACAAGGTTGAAGAATCCATTCTGGCAGATATCCTCGATTTTATGGATGCTTTTAAGGAGCGCAAACTACCGGGCTGGGAGATGTCCGTGGCCTACAATTCCTTGACCATGGTCTACAATGAGGACCATTTGGATTTCGAGGAGGTCAAAAAACTCATTTTGGACTGCCATGCCGAACAAGTAAGCCCATCCATCAAAAGAAAACGACATCTGTGGACCATTCCAGTGTGTTATGACCTGGAATTCGGGATCGATATCGAAGAGGTTTCAAAAACCTTGGGTCTGTCCATAGAAGAACTCATCCATCAGCATACATCCCACCAATATGTGGTCTATGGCATTGGGTTTTTACCAGGTTTCATGTATTTGGGCGGACTCCCACCATCCCTTGAAATTCCGAGAAGGGCCGAACCTCGGTTGGAAGTGGTCAAAGGTTCCGTGGGATTGGCGGCAAAACAAACGGGGATTTACCCACAGGACTCCCCGGGAGGCTGGAACATCATCGGGAATTGTCCGGTCACTTTGTTCGACCCCAATGCAAAGGAGCCTTGTTTTGTAAAGGTCGGGGACAAAATCCAGTTTGAAAAAATATCGAAAGCAGCATACGAACTGCACAAAATAGAAGGAGAAGTGGGCATTTATAAACCAGAAAAAGTAGCGTTGGATGCTTAAAGTGTTGAAATCCGGTTTTTTTGTGACCATTCAAGATTTGGGGAGATTTGGATACCGTGACATCGGCGTGCCCATTTCAGGGGCCATGGACGTGCTATCGGTAAAAAAGGCTAACCTTTTGTTGGAAAATGACCCCAACGCCGCCGTTATGGAAATCACCATGACGGGCCCCACGCTCCAATTTGATGAGCCCACCTATATCTGCCTCTCCGGGGCCCATATTGCCGCCACCCTCAACAACCAACCCATAGAAAACTACCACGTGGTGAAAGTGGACAAAGGGGATATCCTGTCCTATGGCAGGTTGGAAGACGGTTTTAGGGGCTATTTGGCGGTAAAAGGTGGTTTTCAGACCGATGTGGTCATGGGGAGCCGTTCGCAATATGTTCCGGTGACCAAGAAAAAAAGGCTCAAGGATGGCGATGAGGTGAAATATGGGAAAATGCTCGCATACAGTCCCATTATTTCCGAAGTGAAGATTGAGGAGCATTTTCATAAAAACTATTTGGAAGTGTATAAGGGTCCTGAGTTTTCTATCCTCTCCGATGCCCAACTCACCGAGATCTTCACAAAGACGTTCACCGTTTCCAAGGAAAACAATAGGATGGCCTACCAACTTTCGGAGACGATAGCCGGGCATTCCCATTCCATGCTCACCTCGGGCACTTTGCCAGGTACGGTACAGTTCACCCCGGCAGGAAAATTGATCGTCCTGATGAAAGATGGGCAGACCACAGGAGGCTATCCGCGTATCTTGCAACTCTCAGAAGATTCGATATGTACCTTGGCCCAGAAAAAGTCGGGGGACAAGCTTACCTTCAAACTGGTGTGAGTTCCGATTCTTTTTTTTTGATACGATGGTGGAATAACGCCCAAATTTTTCGTAACATTGAAGCATGAAAAGAAATAATCCAGTCATCAGCGTGGTCATTATTGTTCCAAATCTGGAATGATACAGACGTGCTGTTGATGGAAAGGGCCTGTATCAAAAGCTGATGCAGGCCCTTTTTCTTTACCGGTAAAAATAATTGAATGTTGGATTTTAAAATGATTTAAGTAGCTGATTCACAGTAATTAAAGTTTATTATGTTCCAAATGGATTTAAACAGCCCTTTTCTGTTAAAAATCTAAGGCTTTTTAAACATCTATCTTTGGTTTGCAGAGATAAATTCAGTTGAACGCTGCATTAGAATGAAATTTGATAATGGAATTGAACAAGTTTAGCAAGAACGTGACCCAAGACCCTACGCTGCCGGCCGCACAGGCCATGTTGCATGCATTGGGGCTCACAGATGAAGATTTACAAAAACCATTTATTGGAATAGCCAGTACCGGTTATGAGGGGAACCCTTGTAACATGCACCTGAACGGATTGGCCAAAGAGGTAAAAAGGGGAGTGGAGGCTTCCAACATGGTCGGACTCATCTTCAATACCATCGGTGTTAGTGATGGAATTTCCAATGGAACCCCGGGAATGCGTTATTCCTTGGCATCGAGGGACATTATTGCCGATTCCATCGAAACCGTGATGCAGGCCATGTATTATGATGGACTGGTTACCGTTGTGGGCTGCGATAAGAACATGCCAGGAGCCCTTATGGCCCAATTAAGGCTGAATCGGCCTTCAATTTTGGTCTATGGAGGCACCATTGCCCCTGGTTGCCATAACGATAAGAAATTGGATATCATTTCCGCCTTTGAGGCCTACGGCCAAAAAGTGGCGGGAACCATAGATGAAACCGAATTTAAGTCAGTTATCCACAAGGCATGTCCGGGAGCTGGGGCCTGTGGCGGTATGTACACTGCCAATACCATGGCCTCGGCCATTGAGGCGATGGGGATGTCATTGCCCCACAATTCCTCCATCCCTGCGATGAACTCTGCCAAAGGTGCCGATTGCGAAGCTGCAGGAGAAGCCATTCTCAACCTTTTGGAAATGGATTTGAAACCCAAGGACATCGTGACCAAAAAAGCATTGGAGAATGCCTTTAGGTTGGTGACGGTTTTGGGAGGTTCCACAAATGCCGTATTGCATTTTATGGCCATTGCCCATGCCGCCGAGGTGGATTTCTCTTTGGAAGACATCACACGTATCAGCGAATCGACCCCGTTGTTGGCCGATTTGAAGCCCAGTGGAAAATATTTGATGGAAGACCTTCATAAAATTGGTGGGGTGCCGGCTGTATTGAAATATATGTTGAAGAAAGGCATGCTGCATGGGGATTGTATGACAGTTACGGGCAGAACATTGGCGGAAAACCTCTTGGATGTTCCCGATTTGGCCGAAGGTCAAGATATTATCAAGCCTTTGGAGCAGCCCATCAAGGAAACAGGGCATATCCGCATTCTGTACGGCAATTTGGCCTCCGAAGGTGCCGTGGCCAAGATCACAGGAAAAGAAGGATTGAGTTTCACTGGAACCGCAAGGGTTTTCAATGGTGAAATTGAAGTAAATGAAGGCATCCGCAATGGAAAGGTGCAGAAAGGTGACGTAGTGGTCATTCGTTACGAAGGACCCAAAGGTGCGCCCGGCATGCCCGAAATGTTGAAACCTACCTCTGCCATCATGGGTGCAGGTCTTGGAAAAGATGTGGCCTTGATCACCGATGGACGGTTTTCAGGGGGATCGCACGGCTTTGTGGTGGGACACGTTTCCCCCGAAGCACAAGTTGGAGGCGGCATCGCATTGGTCAAGGATGGTGACACCATCACCATAGATGCAGTGAAGAACACCATCAACATGAATATTTCAGATGAAGAACTGGAAAAGCGAAGAAAAGAGTGGAAACAGCCGGAACTGAAAGTGAAATCGGGCAGTTTGTACAAATATGCCAAGACGGTCTCATCAGCATCCAAAGGATGTGTAACGGATATGATTTAACAACAAGCTCCAGAAGAGCATAGCGGGACAATCCCAAAATATAAGCTTATGGAAACATTAAAAGCGGAAAAAAAAGACACGAAAAAAAAGACAGCAATCCGTATCACCGGAGCTGAGGCCATCATCCATTGTTTGCTGGCAGAGGGTGTGGATTTGATATATGGCTACCCCGGTGGGGCCATCATGCCCGTGTATGACGAATTGTACAAGTTTCAGGATAAGCTGACCCATATCCTTACCCGACATGAGCAAGGGGCAACCCATGCAGCACAAGGATATGCCAGGGTAAGTGGAAAAGTCGGCGTGGCCATGGCCACTTCCGGTCCGGGAGCCACGAACTTGGTGACAGGTATCGCCGATGCCCAGATAGATTCCACACCTATGGTCTGCATCACAGGCCAGGTAGCGCGGCATTTGTTGGGTTCCGATGCTTTTCAGGAAACGGACATTGTGGGCATCTCTACCCCGGTGACCAAATGGAACTACCAGATTACCCGTGCGGATGAAATCCCCGAAATCATGGCCAAGGCCTTCTATATTGCAAGGTCAGGACGGCCAGGTCCCGTATTGGTGGACATCACCAAAAATGCCCAGTTTGACGAGTTGGATTTTGTGTATGAAAAATGCACAGGGGTGAGAAGCTACAAACCAGCTCCAAAGCCCGATATGAGTGCTATTGAAAAGGCAGCGGAATTGATAAACAATGCCAAAAAACCCTACATCGTTTTTGGACAAGGGATTATTTTGGGTGAGGCCGAGGAGCAACTCAAGGCATTGGTGGAAAAGGCGGGTATCCCTGCTGCTTGGACCATTTTGGGTCTTTCCGCAATGGATACCGATCACCCATTGAACGTGGGTATGGTGGGCATGCACGGCAATTACGGACCCAATGTCCTGACGAATGAATGCGATGTGCTTATCGCCATCGGAATGCGATTTGACGATCGTGTGACCGGAAACCTCGCAACCTATGCCAAGCAGGCCAAGATCATCCATTTTGAGATAGATCCTGCCGAAGTGAACAAAAATGTGCCCGTGGACGTTGCGGTTTTGGGCAACGCCAAGCAAACCTTGGAACTTTTGTTGCCCTTGGTCAACAAGAATGAGCACAAGGAGTGGGTGGCCGAGTTTGAGAAAAAGCGACAAATAGAATACGATACCGTAATCGATAAAGATATCTATCCTACCAAGCCGGGCCTTACCATGGGTGAGGTCATTGAGCAGATCAATGTGGCTTCTGGGCATAAGGCGGTCATTGTTTCCGATGTGGGACAGCACCAAATGATAGCTTGTCGATATGCCAAGTTCAAGCAGACCAAGAGCAATATCACCTCTGGTGGCCTTGGAACCATGGGATTTGCCCTTCCAGCGGCCATCGGTGCCAAAATGGGCGCCATGGATAGGGAAGTGGTGGCCATCATCGGAGATGGTGGTTACCAGATGACCATTCAAGAACTTGGGGTCATCTTCCAACACAATCTTCCCGTAAAAATTGTGGTCCTCAACAACGATCACTTGGGCATGGTGCGCCAATGGCAGGAACTTTTCTTTGAAAGACGTTATGCTTCAACCGTAATGACCAACCCTGATTTCGTGAAAATAGCGGAAGGCTATCACATCAAGGCCAGAAGGGTAGTGGAGCGTTCCGATCTGAAGAATGCCGTGCAAGAAATGATGGCCTCCAAAGACCCTTATTTCTTGGAAGTTAGGGTAGAGAAGGAAGACAATGTGTTCCCAATGGTTCCAACAGGGGCTTCCATTTCCGATATCTTATTGAAGTAAGATGGACCAAGCCAATATTTTAAAAATGCCGGAAAGGTATTCGGCAATGCTTGAGAAATCGAGGGAAATAGGCTTTGGCATGTCTTCAGACGTGTACATTGGTACCCTTTTGAAAACGTTGGTGGCTTCCAAACCCAACGGAAATTTTTTGGAGTTGGGCACGGGCATCGGACTGTCTTTGGCATGGATGATCAAAGGGATGGATGAAGATTCCCAAATCATCAGTGTTGATAATGATCCAGAGCTCATTCAGATCGCCAATGCCTTTTTTGACGGGGAGTCTAGATTGGAATTGGTTTGCGCTGACGGTGGAGACTGGCTGGAATCTTATAATGGAGCAGCTTTCGATTTGATTTTCGCGGATGCTTGGCCCGGAAAATACAGTCATTTGGACAAAGCATTGGAATTGCTGGAAGTCGGTGGATTTTATGTGATCGATGACATGCGCAAACAGCCCAATTGGCCATCAGGACACGAAGAAAAAGTCAAGGAATTGGTTCAAATACTGGAAAAGAGAGAGGATATAACACTTACAAAGATGGATTGGTCCACAGGACTTATCGTTGCAGTTAAAATAAAATAGCATGGAAAAACAATGGTTTACCATTTCGGTCTATTCCGAAAATCATGTAGGTTTGCTCAATAGAATATCGGGAATATTCTTAAAGAGACACATTAATATAGAAAGTCTAAATGTTTCAAAATCAGAAATTGAAGGCGTTTCAAAATTCACGATTGTGATTTTTTCCACCGAAGATTGGGCGGTAAAGATCGTCAACCAAATTGAAAAGCAGGTGGAGGTTATCAAGGCCTATTACCATACCGATGAGGAGACCATTTATCAAGAGTCTGCCCTGTTCAAAATTGCATCACACCTCCTGTTCGATGAGCGTCAGATCCAGAATATCATCAAGGACAGCCATTCTCAGATCGTAACCGTGAGCCGTGAGTTCTTCGTGTTGGCCAAAACAGGACGTCGACACGAAATCGATGAGATGCACGAGGCCCTGGAGCCTTATGGCATCATGCAATTTGTGCGCACGGGCCGGATAGCTGTCAGTAAGGCCGCTATGCCCATCACCAATATTTTAGCAGAATTTCAAAATCAATAAATAGTAAAATCAGATACATAAAATGGCAAATTACTTCAACACACTATCGCTTCGCGAGCAATTGACCCAACTGGGAAAATGTAGGTTTATGGACCCCAGCGAATTTGCTGATGGTGTTACCGCATTGAAAGGAAAGAAAATCGTGATTGTGGGCTGTGGTGCCCAAGGATTGAACCAAGGGTTGAACATGAGGGACTCCGGACTGGACATTTCCTACGCGCTCCGTGCCGCCGCCATCAAGGAAGGAAGACAATCCTTTAAAAATGCCAAAGAGAACAATTTTACTGTTGGAACCTATGAGGAATTGATCCCGACTGCCGACCTGGTCATCAACCTGACCCCGGACAAGCAGCATACCAGCGTGGTGGGAACGGTAATGCCCTTGATGAAAAAAGGAGCTACCTTGTCCTATTCCCACGGATTCAATATTGTGGAGGAAGGAATGCAGGTCCGTGAAGACATCACCGTGATCATGGTGGCCCCCAAAAGCCCAGGTTCCGAAGTGCGCGAAGAGTACAAAAGAGGTTTCGGTGTGCCAACTTTGATTGCTGTGCACCCAGAGAACGATCCAGAAGGCAAAGGTTTGGAGCAGGCCAAGGCTTATGCAGCCGCTACCGGTGGTGATAAGGCAGGTGTTCTGGAATCTTCTTTCGTGGCCGAGGTGAAATCGGATTTGATGGGAGAGCAGACCATTCTTTGTGGTCTGTTGCAGACAGGATCTATCCTTTCCTTCAACAAAATGATTGAAAAAGGTGTGGATGCCGGATATGCCTCCAAATTGATTCAATATGGATGGGAAACCATCACCGAAGGATTGAAACAGGGTGGAATCACCAATATGATGGACCGTTTGTCCAACCCTGCCAAGATAAAGGCCTTTGATTTGGCCGAAGAATTGAAAGTGATCATGCGTCCTTTGTTCCAAAAGCACATGGACGACATCATGAGCGGTCATTTCTCCAAGACGATGATGGAAGATTGGGACAATGGCGATAAAAATCTATTGGATTGGCGTGCCGCTACCGGCGAAACTGCCTTTGAAAAGACGCCTGCGGGCAATGTGTCCATTTCCGAGCAGGAGTACTACGATAACGGTGTCTTGATGGTCGCTTTCGTAAAATCCGGGGTTGAATTGGCCTATGAGACCATGACCGAATCCGGGATCATTGGTGAATCTGCCTACTACGAGTCGCTTCACGAAACCCCATTGATCGCAAACACCATCGCCAGAAAGAAATTGTTCGAGATGAACCGTGTCATTTCCGATACCGCTGAGTATGGTTGCTATCTCTTTGACCATGCTTGTAAGCCTTTATTGACCGATTTCATGAAGAAAATCGAAACGGATGTCATTGGGAAGAAATTTGGCGAAGGAAAGGACAACGGTGTGGACAACATCAAACTTATCGCTGTAAACAAGGCCATCCGTACCCATGATGTGGAAGTGGTAGGAGCAAGACTCCGTGCCTCCATGACGGCAATGAAGCCCATCGCATAAATTATATTTGGCCCCATGAGCAAAGAAACTGTGGAAACGTATTTTCCGCAAATAGCGGATATTTATGAAGCGGCAAAAATCATCGCCCAAGTGGCGGAAGAAACTCCTTTGCAGCAAAGTATCCGCTATTCCAAGGCTTATGGGGCCAATATTTTTTTCAAAAGGGAAGACCTTCAGCGGGTCCGAAGCTATAAGATCCGTGGGGCCTACAACAAGATCGCTTCTTTGTCCAAGGAAGAATTGGATAGGGGTGTGGTCTGCGCCAGCGCGGGAAACCATGCCCAAGGTGTGGCGTTTGCCTGTAGCCATTTGGAGGTGAAGGGCACCATCTACATGCCCGTAGTGACCCCAAAGCAGAAGATTGACCAGACCAAGATGTTTGGTGGCGATTGGGTGAAAGTGGTCCTGGAAGGGGATACGTTCGATGACTCCAACAGGGCGGCCCAAAGCTATTGTGAGCAGGAGGGGAAGACTTTTGTCCACCCATTTGATGATGAAAAGATTATTGAAGGGCAGGCCACCGTGGGTCTGGAAATCCTTCAGCAAAGCGATGCCCCCATCGACTACCTTTTTGTGGCCGTGGGCGGGGGAGGTTTGGCCTCTGGACTGTGTGGCACGTTTCACGCATTGTCCCCAAAGACCAAGATCATTGGAATGGAGCCTGAAGGAGCGCCTTCGATGAAAAGGTCCATTGCCGAAGGAAATTTGGTGCAGTTGGGAGCCATTGACAAGTTTGTTGATGGAGCTGCTGTTCAGCAAGTGGGGCGATTGACCTATACCATTTGCAGGGATCATTTGTATGGAATGGAAACTGTGCCCGAAGGAAAGGTCTGCCAGACCATTTTGGACCTGTATAACCGGGATGCCATTGTGGTGGAGCCTGCCGGGGCATTGACCATTGCGGCCCTTGATGATTTTGCGGAAGAGATCAAGGGTAAAAATGTGGTCTGTGTGGTCAGTGGGAGCAATAACGATATTACCCGCACTGCTGAGATCAAGGAGCGAGCACTGCTGTATGCCAACCTCAAACACTATTTTATAGTGAGGTTTCCGCAGCGACCCGGGGCGTTGAAAGAGTTTGTGGCCGATATTTTGGGTCCGGACGATGACATCACCCATTTTGAATATTCCAAAAAGTCGAGCAGGGAGAATGCACCTGCCGTTGTGGGGATAGAACTCAAGTCGGCCGATGATCTAGAGCCTTTGATCCAGCGCATGAAGGCCAACAATTTTTTTGGGGACTATCTTAACGACAAACCGGACCTGTTCCAGTATTTGGTGTGATTCCCACAACAATTTTTGGGTCAGTTTTGATATCGGTCCACCTACATCGTTTTCGCAGTAAAACCTATGGAAATGAGGCGTTTTCCAAATGTTTTTATGTTAGCTTTGTGAAGTTCCCTCGACCATTTTTTTGAGAACACTAATTCTATAAACAACAATTTATGTCAACAACCAAGACCGTAATACCGGAAGCATTTCAAATCAAGGAAGAAATCCATCAAAAGACCTATTTGGTGAACGGTGAGCTCCGCAAATGGAACGGGGCGACAACCCCTGTGGTCTCCACCATATCATCCACCAAAGAATATGCGCCGACAGTTTTGGGCAGTATTCCGGACATGGGCGAAACCGAAGCTTTGGAGGCTTTGGATTCTGCAATGGCGGCCTATGACAAGGGAAAAGGGGTTTGGCCCACCATGAAGGTCAAGGATCGTATTGAGTGTATGGTGACCTTCGTGAAAAAGATGGAGAAGAAGAGGGAGGAAGTGGTCAAGCTGCTGATGTGGGAAATTGGAAAATCCAAGCCGGATTCGTACAAGGAATTCGATCGTACTGTTGAGTATATTTATGATACCATCGAGGAATACAAGCAATTGGACCGTAACAGTGCCAAGTTTGACAAACACGATGGGGTGTATGCCCATATCCGTAGGGGTCCGTTGGGCGTGGTTTTGTGCCTTGGCCCCTATAACTATCCTTTGAACGAGACTTTTGCCCTGCTTATTCCGGCCATCATTATGGGAAATACGACCGTTTTTAAGCCCGCAAAGCACGGCGTTCTGCTCATTACAACACTTTTGGAGGCATTTCAGAGCAGTTTTCCCAAAGGAGTGGTCAATATACTCTTTGGACGCGGAAGGGCCGTGGCGGCGCCTATAATGAAGACAGGGAAGGTGGATGTTCTCGCTTTGATCGGCAACAGTAAATCGGCCAATGCACTGCAGGACCAGCACCCAAAGAGCAACCGACTTCGTCTGGTGTTGGGATTGGAAGCCAAGAACCCGGCCATTGTGCTGCCCGATGCAGATCTCGACCTGACCATCAACGAATGTATCGCAGGAACCTTGTCCTTTAATGGGCAACGTTGTACGGCACTCAAAGTGGTCTATGTGCACGAGGATATCAGGGACGAATTTTTGAAACGTTTTTCGGAAAAAGTAGATGCCCTTAAATTTGGAAACCCATGGGACGATGGGGTGAGTCTTACGCCACTACCAGAGCCGGACAAGCCTGCCTATATCCAAGAACTTTTGGACGATGCGAAAGCGAAGGGCGCCAAGGTGATTAATAAAAAAGGCGGAAAGCATTTTGATAACTACATCTGGCCTGCGGTGCTCTACCCGGTATCGAAGGATATGAGGGTGTATGAGGAAGAGCAGTTTGGACCGATTATTCCTGTACTTTCCTTCAAGGATATCGAGGAGCCTTTGGATGACATGGCGGAGTCCAATTATGGGCAACAGGTGAGTTTGTTTGGCAAGGATGTCTATACCTTGTCACCGTTGATCGATACATTGGCCAACTTGGTATGTCGAGTGAACCTGAACAGTTCTTGTCAACGTGGCCCGGACGTATATCCGTTCACAGGAAGAAAGGATTCGGCACAGGCTACCTTGAGTGTGCACGATGCGTTGAGATCGTTCTCTATCCGAACCTTTGTGGCGTTTAAGGACAACGAGTTGAACACCCAAACCGTGGAGCAGTTGATGGAGGCCAAGGTGAGCAACTTCTTGAGTACGGATTATATTTTGTAGATAAAACCATAGTGAAATAAAAAGCCCCGAACTATCGGGGCTTTCTTTTTTGGTCTATGTGGAGGTTGATTAAATATTTTTCGCCAACCAGTCCCCAACTTCACTGGTCTTATAGGCTTTTCCGCCATCGGCAAGGTCTTCGGTGACCACACCTTCGGACAGTGATTTGTTTACCACTTCGCGGATGGCTTCGGCCTCGTCCTTCAAACCAAAAGCGGTCTCGAACATCATGGCTGCAGAAAGTACGGTGGCCAAGGGATTGGCAATGTCCTTTCCAGCTGCCTGCGGATAAGATCCGTGGATGGGCTCGAACAAAGAGGTCTTTTCTCCCAAGGAAGCCGAGGGCATCAATCCCATGGAACCCGAAATCACGGATGCCTCATCGGTAAGGATGTCCCCAAATAGGTTTTCGGTGATCAATACATCGTAAGAGCTTGGCCATTGCACCAAACGCATAGCTACGGCATCCACAAACTCGTAGGAAACCTGTACTTCTGGATATTCCTTTTCCAGTTTCTGAACGGTTTCCCTCCATAGGCGGGATGTCTCCAATACGTTGGCTTTGTCCACACAACACAGTTTTTTGGAACGCTGTAGGGCCATTTCAAAACCTTTTCGGGCCAAACGCTCTACTTCGGCACGGGTGTAGGTGCAAGTGTCATATGCAGTATTGTCATTGTCTTCGCGTCCTCTTTTTCCAAAATAGATACCTCCGGTCAATTCACGCAAAAAGACCAAATCGGTCCCTTCAATACGTTCCTTTTTCAAAGGCGATTTGTCTATTAAGGATGGAAAGGTGAACGTGGGACGGACATTGGCGAACAATCCCAATTTTTGGCGCATTTTCAACAAACCTTGCTCGGGACGGACCTTGGCGGATGGGTCGTTGTCAAAACGTGGGTGTCCAATGGCCCCGAACAATACGGCATCAGCGGCCACGCACACTTCGTGGGTTGCATCGGGGTAGGGTTCTCCAACGGCATCGATGGCAGCGGCTCCGGTGAGGGCCGGTGTCCAGTTGATTTCATGTCCGAACTTTGCAGCTACGGCATCGGATACTTTTACGGCTTGGTCGATCACTTCCGGGCCAATTCCATCCCCGGCCAAGAGGGCTATGTTTAATTTCATTTATCTGTGGTTATTGTGTTATTGAGTTACTGGGTTATTTAGTTACTGAAATCCACCTTTTGTTTTTGCTCTTTGTTCCTTTTGCTCTTGTGTTTGCTCTTGTGCCTTGAACTTCCGTCCGTTATACTAGGTTGAGCATTTTTTCCGTGGCTTTTATGGCGGATACCGTTTGGTCGGAATCCAATCCACGGGTAATGAAATCCTTTTCCTTGGTCTGCCAAGTGATTATGGTTTCGCAAAGCGCATCGGAATTGCTGCCAGGAGGTATGCGCACGGCATAGTCCACCAACTTGGGAAGCTCCCGATTCTCTTTTTTGTACACTTTTTTCAGGGCGTTGATGAAGGCGTCAAACTGACCATCACCTTGTGAACTTTCCTCGTACAACTTTCCTTCTATCTCGATGGAAAGGGTAGTGGAGGGCTTCAATCCTTTGGAATGGGTGAGTACATAGGACTTTACAAATACCTTTTGCTTATAGAGGTTGCTGTCCAGTACATCCGAGATGATGTAGGGCAGATCGTCCTTCGTGACCCGTTCCTTTTTGTCACCCAGTTCAATGATGCGTTCGGTGACCTTTTTCAGTTCATCATCGTTCAAGGTGAGTCCAAGCTCCTGCAAATTCTTTTGGATATTGGCTTTTCCTGAAGTTTTTCCTAGGGCGTATTTCCGCTTCCTGCCAAAACGCTCCGGCAACAAATCGTTAAAGTAAAGATTCTTTTTACTGTCTCCATCTGCGTGTATTCCAGCGGTTTGTGTAAAAACATTATCTCCAACGATGGGCTTGTTGTCAGGTATGCCAAAACCGGTAAATGCCGATACCAGTTTACTCACTTTATACAATGAGGATTCCTTGACGCCGATATGAATTTCCGGCAGAAAATCGTTGATTACGGCCACAACACTGGCCAATGGGGCGTTTCCTGCGCGTTCACCCATGCCGTTGACGGTCAGGTGCAATCCATGAACTCCCGCTTTTACCGCTTCCATGACATTGGCGACACTCAGGTCGTAATCGTTGTGTCCATGAAAATCAAAATAGGAGTTGGGGTATTTTTCAATGATTTCTTTAAAAAATGCACCTGTCTCCGTATGTGTGAGCACTCCCAAGGTGTCGGGCAGCAAAATCCGTTTGACAGGTTGCTGGGTCAAAAAGTCCAAAAACTGAAAAACATACGTCTTGGAATTCCGCATTCCGTTGCTCCAATCCTCCAGATATACATTGGTTTCGATACCGAGTTCTTGGGCTTTGGAAATCACATCTTCAATCTCATTAAAATGCTGTTCCGGAGTCTTTTTGAGTTGATGTGTTAAATGATTTATTGAACCTTTGGTGAGCAGGTTCTGTACCTTTGCACCTGCCTCTAGCATCCAATTCAAGGATACACCATTGTCCACAAAAGTGAGCACCTCTACTTTGGAAAGATAGCCTTCCGAGGCTGCCCATTCCGTAATGTTTTGGACGGCTTTCAGTTCTCCTTCGGAAACACGGGCAGAGGCCACTTCAATCCGATCCACCTTGAGTTCTTCCAATAGCAACTTGGCCAAGGTGAGTTTTTCGGAAGCTGAAAAGGAGACCCCAGAGGTTTGTTCACCATCCCGAAGGGTGGTGTCCATGATTTCAATGGTACGTTTTTTCATTCGCTATGCAGTACGCCCAATTTAAAGGGGAGTGTTCTCGGCAAAGACCTCTATGTCCTTTTTGATGTTCAACAAATAATCAATGTCATCAAAACCATTGAGCATGTTCTGTTTTTTGTACCCATTGATCTCAAAGCTTTCGCTTTCGCCAGTGGCCAAAATGGTAATGGTCTGCTCGGACAGGTCTATTTTCAGTTCTGTTTCAGGATCAGCCTCGATAGCGGTAAAGATCTTGTCCAGAAAACCAGCGCTCACCTGAACGGGCAACACACCTACATTCAAGCAGTTGTTGCGAAAAATATCGGCAAAAAAGCTGGACACCACGCATCGGAACCCGTAATCGTAAACGGCCCATGCAGCGTGTTCCCTAGATGAACCAGAACCAAAGTTTTTGCCACCTACCAAGATTTTTCCGGAGTAGATGGGGTTGTTCAGTACAAAATGCTCTTTTGGACTTCCGTCAGCGTTATACCTCCAGTCCCTGAACAGGTTATCGCCAAATCCTTTTCGCTCAGTGGCCTTTAGAAATCGGGCAGGGATGATTTGGTCAGTATCCACATTCTCTATGGGCAATGGTACCGCTGAACTTGTCAATATGTTGAATTTATCGTATGCCATTTCTCTATCAGTTATCAATGTTCAATTAACAATTGATTTTGTATTGCTAATTGTTCACTGGTCATTGTTCATTGTAAATTTTTATGCGTAAGCTTCTTCCATGAGTTCCCTTGGGTCGGTCACCTTTCCGGTCACGGCCGCCGCAGCAGCCACCAATGGACTTGCCAATAGGGTTCTGGCGCCTGGACCTTGTCTTCCTTCAAAGTTTCGGTTGGAAGTGCTCACTGCATATTTTCCTGCGGGAATTTTATCATCGTTCATGGCCAAACAAGCGGAACAACCGGGTTCCCGAAGTTCAAATCCAGCTTCGTGAAGTATGTCCAAGATGCCCTCTTCCTTGATGGCTTCTTCCACCCTGTGCGAACCGGGTACCAGCCAAGCGGTCACATTCTCCGCTTTCTTTCTTCCCTTGATGATGGAAGCAAATGCCCTGAAATCCTCGATTCTGCCATTGGTGCAGCTTCCCAGGAACACAAAGTCGATGGGTTTGCCGATCATGGCATCGCCTTCGTGGAACGCCATATACTCCAATGATTTTTTGTAGGTGGCCACACCGCCTTCCACGGCCTCGGCCAATGGAATATCATTTTTGATGCCCATTCCCATTCCAGGGTTGGTGCCATAGGTAATCATGGGTTCTATTTCGGAAGCCTCAAAAGTAAGTTCCTTGTCAAAAACGGCATCGCTGTCGGAATACAGGGTTTTCCAGTATGCCATGGCGTTGTCCCAATCAGCTCCTTTAGGCGTGTACTCACGTCCTTTGATGTATTCGAAGGTCTTCTCATCGGGAGCGATCATACCGCCGCGGGCACCCATCTCGATACTCAGGTTACAAACGGTCATACGGCCTTCCATGGACATGTTCTTGAACACATCTCCTGCATATTCCACAAAATAACCGGTGGCACCGGAAGTGGTCAGTTTGGAGATGATGAACAACGCAACATCTTTGGGTGTTACGGCCTTGCTCAGGCTCCCGTTGATGTTGATGCGCATTTTCTTGGGCTTTGGCTGCATGATGCACTGCGTGGAGAGCACCATTTCCACCTCGCTGGTCCCAATTCCGAAGGCGATGGCACCAAAAGCGCCGTGTGTTGAAGTATGTGAGTCCCCGCACACGATGGTCGCGCCGGGAGCCGTGATTCCATTTTCTGGACCAATGACATGGACAATACCATTTTTCTCATGCCCAAGACCCCAATAAGGGATGTTGTGCGCTGCGGCATTTTCCTCCAAAGCCTTTAATTGGTTGGCCGACAATGGATCTTGCACGGGCAAATGTTGGTTCCGGGTAGGGGTGTTGTGATCGGCGGTCGCGAAGGTCCGCTCGGGATACAGCACCTTGATGCCCCTGTTCTTCAATCCTAGAAAAGCCACGGGACTGGTGACCTCGTGCACCAAATGCCTGTCGATGAACAGCACATCCGGGCCATTTTCAATATGTTTTACCACATGGGAGTCCCACACTTTGTCAAATAGTGTCTTGCTCATTGTATCAATCAAATTTTGTAAGCTTTCAAAGTTAAGATATGAATGCAAATCTATTTTTTAAAGCCCCTTAAAATTACGATGTCCAACGGTTGTTTCAATGAAATTTTCGGAATGTTAACAAATGCCTCGGTCCAGATGCAAATTATCACAACTGAAGAATTGACCTTCCATTTTTTTATATAAATCGGCCCTTTTCCTGAAAAAAAACGATTATGTTGTCACGTTTTATACTGCTATCTTGTTTTCCTATATAAAACCCCAATGGAAAACATTCATAGAATCCTGACAACCTATGCCTATAATATTTCAGGCTCCATGGAAGATGCCAAGGATGTGGTTCAGGATGTTATTGAAAAATATATAGGAGCCGATAGATCACATATTGAGGATGAACGGAACTATCTGATCAAATCGGTGGTGAACCATGCCATAAACTTGAAAAAACGAAAATCCTACAAGTCCAAATATGGCGAATGGCTCCCCGATCCTGTAGACCTGAACCAGGCCGATAGCCATATCATAAAAGAGCAGACAGCTTCGTATTCCCTTTTGGTGCTGATGGAGAAACTGAACGCAATGGAACGTGCCGTGTTCATCTTGAAAGAGGGTTTTGCCTATAAGCACAAAGAGATTGCGGATGTATTGGATATCCAGACCGATCATTCAAGGCAACTGTTCCTTCGGGCAAAGAAATCACTGAAGAAGACCAGCTATATTGAAAAGCGAACGGAGCCAGAAGTGCTGAATGCCTACATAAATGCCATTGCGAATGCAGATCTGGACAAACTTGAATCATTGTTGGTAGAGGATATCGAACTCATGGCCGACGGAGGCAGCACTGTCAAGGTCATTACAGGAAGCCTGGTCGGGGCAAACAGTACGGCAAAGCTGCTCCAAAATGTGTATGGACTGTTCTTGCAGGACAAAAAATACTTTATCGCCGAAATCAATCATCAACCAGCGGTCGTCTTCCATGAAAATGAGAAGGTCTATAATTGCCAGATCTTGGTTTGCGAAGGTCATCGCATTGCCAGCTTGTACTCCATTGTAGATCCCCAAAAATTAAAATTGCTAAAAGTCCGGTAAGCTGTCACGTTTTTTTCATTGGGATTGTCTTCAATAAAAAAACATGATGCAAACTTTATTAAGAATTGACAGTAGCCTACGGGAAGAAGGATCGTTTAGCCGCAAGTATGGGGACATTTTTCTTCAAATGTGGAAAGAAAGGAACCCTGGTTCTAAAATCAATTACAGGGATCTCAACAAGGAACGGATACCCCATTTGACCCAAGAAGTCACACAGGCCTTTTTTGCCGGCACCGAAGATGATGGATTGCTGGAGACTTCGGACATGCTCTGTGAAGAGATAAGGGAAAGTGATGTGTTGCTGCTTACCTGTCCGATGTACAATTTTGGGATTCCTTCCACATTGAAATCCTATTTTGACCATATCATCAGGGTAAATCAAACGTTTCGATATCACGGTGACCAAGGCTATGAGGGTCTGTTGAAAAACAAAAAGGCCTACCTGATCACCTCGATGGGAGGAAAAAAGACCTATCCGGAAATGTCCGAACCTTTTGAACAATACCTACAGCAACTATTGGGCTTTGTCGGGATTGAAGACGTTAAAATGGTATCCATAAGTGGAACCGCATCGGCGGATTTCATTTTGGACCAAGAAATACATTATATAAATCAAGTAAAACAAATGATATGAATCAGATCATTCAAATAGAACAGGCCGTAAAAGATTTTATCGGGGCAGGGGACACAAACGATATCCAACTACTGGATCGGGTGTTGCACAAAGATTATCGAAATGTGCAAGATGGTTTTTTCGATAAGCCGGGCCTATACCAGTTCTCCAAGGAAGAATATAAACGATTGGTAGGGGAAAAAACGTTTGGGGGAGTACCCCGAACGATTAAGGTACATTCCATTGAAGAATACGGAAGCCATTTAGCTGTGGTGAACGTTACTTTGGAAAGTGAGGCGCTGTTGTTCAATTCTGTGATCGTGGTCGTCAGGGAAAGCTCGGATTGGCAGATATTGAACAACTTTCCAAAAATTGTTGGGAAAGGATAAGATCCTGTTTGGGGGATGCACTCGGTTTGCTCAACTGATATAGTTCCAAATCGTCTTTTGTGCCATCATTCGGGTAAAGGCCCGGAGCACGGGTGCATTCTCCTCTTTTTCCAGTTTGGGATCGTTTTTCAGCAATTGCAGGGCATGATACCGAGCGGTCTGTAAAATTTGGTTGTCCTTGACGATATCGGCAATCTTCAGGGTGAGCAAACCACTCTGCTGGGTGCCCATCAAATCACCGGGACCCCGGAGTTTGAGGTCCACTTCTGCAATTTCGAAGCCATCGTTGGTGCTGGTCATGGTCTGCAATCGGGTTTTGGCGTCTTCGGACAGTTTGTGGCCCGTCATCAAAATGCAGAAACTTTGCTCTGCTCCACGGCCCACACGCCCCCGTAGCTGGTGTAGTTGGGATAGCCCAAAGCGTTCTGCACTTTCAATGATCATCACGGAGGCATTGGGCACGTTCACCCCGACCTCTATGACCGTAGTGGCCACCATGATCTGGGTCTCACCCTTTACGAAGCGCTCCATTTCATAGTCCTTGTCCGCAGGTTTCATTTGTCCGTGCACAATGGAAATCTGATATTCCGGTTGCGGAAAATCCCTGGCAATGCTTTCGTAGCCATCCATCAAGTCCTTGTAATCCATCGCTTCCGATTCTTGGATCAGCGGATATACGATATACACCTGTCTCCCTTTTTTGATTTCCTCTTTGAGGAAGCCAAACACTTTTAGGCGATTGTTGTCAAATCGATGTACGGTAGTGACAGGTTTTCGGCCCGGTGGTAGCTCATCTATGACCGAAACATCCAAATCCCCATACAAGCTCATGGCCAAGGTTCGGGGAATAGGGGTTGCCGTCATCACCAACACATGTGGAGGGATATCGTTTTTATGCCACAATTTGGACCGTTGGGCCACCCCGAAGCGGTGTTGCTCGTCCACAATGGCCAGTCCTAGATTGTGGAACTGGACCTTATCCTCCAAAACGGCATGGGTGCCCACCAAAATGTTCAGGTTCCCGTTTTCCAATTGATTGTGCAAAAGGGTACGTTCGGATTTTTTAGTGGAACCCGTCAACAGGGCAATCTTGATGTCCATGTTCACCAAAAGTTCCTTGAGTCCGTTGTAATGCTGGGTGGCCAAAATTTCCGTGGGGGCCATCAAACAGGCTTGGAATCCATTATCGATGGCCAATAGCATGCACATCAGGGCCACGATGGTCTTCCCGGACCCCACATCGCCCTGCAGCAAGCGGTTCATTTGTGCATTGCTGCCCATGTCGTTACGGATTTCCTTGATGACCCGTTTTTGGGCTTCTGTGAGTTCAAAGGGAAGGTGTTTTTCAAAAAAAGTAGTGAAATGTTCACCCACATTTTCAAAAGGCAGTCCCTTGATCTTTTGTTTGCGGAGCATTTTTTTGGAAATCAATTGCATCTGCACAAAAAACAGTTCTTCAAACTTCAATCGGAACTGCGCGCGCGCCAAAAGCTCTTGGTTTTTGGGAAAATGGATGTTGAACAATGCCTCCGCTTTCGGGATCAGCCGAAGCTCTTCCAGTATGTCTTTGGACAATGATTCGGGAAAATAGCCCTTGGACTCCAGCAAAAGTTGCTGTACCATTTTGGAAACCACCCTGTTGGTAATGCCCGAAGTGCTCAACTTTTCGGTGGATGGGTAGATGGGCTGCATGGCAATTTTCAACCCTTGCTGGTGTTTGTGCAACAGTTCCATTTCCGGGTGCGGTATGGAAAACGTGCTGCCGTATTGCGAAACCCGACCGAACACCACGTAGGGTTCGTTGATTTTCAGACTTTCCTTGATCCATTTATGGCCGCGAAACCAAACGAGTTCCATTTGCCCAGTTTCGTCCACAAAGGTGGCCACTAGCCGTTTGCCGCGCTTTTGTTCCACCATTTTCAGGTGGATGATCTTCCCGACCACCTGCACATCGGCACCACTGGGTTGCAATTGGTTGATCTTGTAATAACTGGTGCGGTCCAAGTAGCGGTTGGGAAAAAGATGGAGCAGGTCCCGATAGGTCTCAATGCCCAGTTCGGCCTTTAAAACATCGGCCCTGTTGGGACCGACACCTTTGAGATAGGCTATGGGAGTTTGTAGAAAATTGGGATTCATCGAACTAAAATATGTAATTTGGAAGGACTTTTGATACGATGATGGCATGAAGCTGAGCCCGACTCTTATTTTTTTCCTATTTGTGCAATTGCTGAGCGCCCAAGTTCAGGATAAAGTGGATTTTATCCGAGGGGGAGTTGTGGTCGAACTTTTTCCTTCGGAAAAGAAGGTAGTTGGGGACGTCACCTATGAATTCAATGTACTCAAGGATGTGGATTCCATCTTTTTGGATGCCCACGACATGGATTTTACCGCCGTGCTTCTTGATGGAAGCACACTGAAATACAAAAACACAACAAAAAAGCTTGTCATTTCCAATCAATTTAGAAGAGGAGACTCCCATAGTTTGAAGTTGCAATATGTTGCCTATCCAAAACAGACAGTATATTTTTTGGGTTGGGATGATGATATTCCCGGCAACAATCAAATTTGGACCCAGGGGCAAGGAAAATATACCAGTCACTGGTTGCCCAGTTTTGATGATATGATTGAAAAGGTAGAGTTTGACGTTTCAATTTTGACCGCTCAACATTACACTGTGGTGACCAATGGAAAACTCAAAAGTAACAAACAGTTGAAGGATAAGCTTCTTTTGCGATTCGACATGAAAAAACCCATGAGCAGCTATTTGCTGGGATTCGTCATTGGGGATTTCGATAAAAAAGAGCTCCAATCTTCATCCGGAGTTCCCATTGAACTGTATTATGAACCCCAGGACAGTTTAAAAGTAGAGCCGACCTACCGCCATACCCAACATATTTTTGATTTTTTGGAGAAGGAAATCGGCGTAGCCTACCCCTGGCAGAACTACAAACAAGTACCCGTTCATGACTTTTTGTATGCGGGTATGGAAAACACCACCTGCACCATTTTTTCCAACCAATATGTCATCGATTCCACGGCCTTTGTGGACAAAAACTACGTGAACGTCAATGCGCATGAACTGGCCCATCAATGGTTTGGTGATCTTGTTACCGAAACCAGTAGCGAGCACCATTGGCTGCACGAGGGGTTTGCTACGTATTATGCCTATCTGGCCGAAAAGGATCTATTTGGGGAAGACCATTTCTATTGGCATTTGCTGGGCACGGCCGAAGCATTGAAAAGTTTTTCCGAGGACGATCAGGGAGAGGCATTAAGAAATCCAGGTGCAGGCAGCCTCACGTTTTATGAAAAAGGGGCCTGGGCCTTGATGATGCTCCATGCAAGGGTAGGGGACTCTAACTTCAAGCAGGGAATCCGCAACTATCTTCAAAAATACGCCTATCAAAATGTGACCATCCCCGATTTTATGCAGGAAATGGAAAAGGTTTCAGGCATGGACCTTTCCGATTTTGAACGGGAGTGGCTGGAAGACCCCAATTTCCGATATGCCGAAGCCCAATCATTTTTGGTCCAAAAAAATAAATCCATCAAGCAGTTTTTTGAATTGAAGGAAAAAATAGGCGAACAAGCTGAAACTGCAGAAAATCATTTGAAGGATATCTGGGGCTCCTTGGAGTCCAGCCAACTGAAACAACACTTGGTCTTGGAATATGGGAGCCATTTTTCGCCCCAGTTCCTATCGACCATTCTCCAGACGGGCGACATCAAAGTGAGACAGGCCGTTATTCTTTCCATGGCAAAAATACCAGCAGAACTACAGCAAGAAACAGAAAGTCTTCTCCTGGACCAGAGCTATACCACGATTGAAAGTGCATTGTACAAGCTGTGGGGAGATTTTCCGGACAACAGGGAAAAGTATCTTGATGAGACAGAAGAATTGGAGGGGTTTCCCAACAAGAACCTTCGGGTGCTATGGTTGACCTTGGCGTTGGTGACGCCAGGATACAATACCGGAATGAAACCTTCCTATTTTGAGGAATTGAACGGATATTCGGGGCCTGAACATCATTTTGAAACACGGTTGTTGGTGTTCCAGTATTTGAGCAGCATTGGAGGGTACAACGATGAGACCTTGAAAAATTTGGTGGAGGCCTGTGGACACCATGTGTGGCATTTTAAAAAATCAGCTAGGGACATTTTGAAGGAATTTTTAAAGAACGAAGACGGTTTGGCGAGGGTAAAGGCAATATATCCTTTGCTAAATCAACAAGAAAAGCAATATTTGGACAAAACATTGGGAGAATGAGGGCATTGGTCATTTCTGGCGGGGGTAGCAAAGGTGCTTTTGCAGGGGGTGTGGCCCAATTCCTGATCCAGGAGGCCCAGCACAAATATGATCTGTTTGTGGGGACTTCCACGGGCAGCCTTCTGATTTCACATTTGGCGCTGAACAAGTTGGACAAGATCAAGGAGATCTATTCCTCGGTCAATCAGGACAGTATTTTCAACAACTGTCCGTTTGTCATCAAAAAGAAGCACGGGGTGGAGATTATCGCCATCAATCACTGGAATGTGGTGAAAAATTTCATCAGGGGGAAAAAAACTTTTGGGGAAAGTGAGAACCTGCGAAAACTCATTCGGCAGTCCATTACCGTGGAAGAGTTCATCGAACTCAAAGAAAGCCATGCGGATGTAGTGGTTACGGTATCCAATCTTTCCCTCAACCAAGTGGAATACAAGTCCGTGAACGAGTGCACCTATGATGAATTTTGTGATTGGATCTGGATTTCCTCCAATTATACCCCTTTTATGAGTTTGGCCAAGAAAGATGGCTGCGAATATGCGGATGGGGGTCTGGGGAGTCTGGTGCCTATCGAGGAAGCGCTCAATCGCGGGGCCACCGAAGTGGATGTGGTGGTGCTGCACACGGAAGTGAACTATCTCAACCGGATGTCATCCAAAAACCCGTTCGATCTGATCACGACCATTTTTGGTTTTATGCTGGACAGGATCGAGAACCAGAACATCCGTATTGGCAAGCTGGTGGCCAATCAAAAGAATGCCATCATCAATTTTTATTACACGCCAACCGTTCTTACCACCAACTCATTGATATTCAACAAGGAACGAATGACTCTGTGGTGGAAGCGCGGTTATCTCTATGCCAAGAACAAGAATGAAGAAGTAAATCCCATCGACCCGGATAGGCAGGAATAGGATATTTGTTGAGTTATTATGTTAGTGCAAACTGCATATTGAACCATTGGAATTTGGTGCTTTGAGTTTGGTACTTGAATCTAGCACGCCCGATCAGTTCCAAAGATCGCCGACCTCTTTTTTCACATAGGCCAAAGCGGTATTGGAGGGTGATTGCTTCTCCATGGTCTGGTTAAGGATGTCTTCCCGAAGCTTATCCGGAGAGTCGGTCTCGCTCATCCCAGCGGAGCGGATGATCTGGATGGTCGCGTTTTTTGCTGTTTTGATGATGTTCCAACATTCGTCGGACATATAGATCTGTTGTGAAAGATTGTGCTCGAATTCGGTCTCGATCTGGTTGATCAACAAATTCTCGTACTCACTCTTGCTCTTGCTTTTTGGCGCGACCCTTACCACTAGACTGTTCAGGGCAATCCGTTCCAGAAAAAGGGTCATACGTTCATAGGCCTGAAGTCGAACCGGAAGGGTGTCCTTTTGGGAGTCCTTGTGCAACAGAAAGCGTCTTCTACCTTCCTCGTTTCGGGTATGCAGCCTGAAAAAATAGAAGGTGACCACGCCGGTTACCACGGCAGGCAATAAATAGGCAAAAAGCTGAAGGATTTCATCTCCACTCATAGGATAGTTTGGTTTTTATTGATTTTACACTACCATGAACGCATCAAAATCCCAAAAAGTATTTCGGAGGGGCTTATTGTGCCGCTTTGGCACTTTCCTTGGCCTTGGCATAAAAACCTTTGTAGTCGGGCTGCAGCCGTATGTTGATCCCTTCCTTGAAGTTGCCATCCTTGACGGAGATACCCACTTGGTCCGAAGGGATCTGCAAAACTCCGACCAACTCTTTGGCCACCGCCGTAGCTTGGTCAAAAGTGATGCCGAACTCCCCTGTGATGTTGAGTCCTTCCACCTGGGTCCTGAAGGATGGATTGGATTTGATGACCTTGGAAACATTCACTAGCCAGGCCTTTCCTGCTTCCGTAAGTTTAGTGGAAGTGTCCGAGCCAAAAAGATCGTCCAGTTTGTTGGAAATAACGATGCCCCCTTCGGCCACATTGACATTGGCATTCTCGCCCAAGGTCTGTTTGATCCTGGTGAGCGAAACAATGGCGGTGGAATCGTTGGCTGATATCATATCGTTGATGCCACTGAGCTGTTTTTCCTTTCTGGCCAATGCAGCCATGGCCCTGTTCACGTTTTCGGAGTTCTGTTTGGAGAGCTCGGAGAAATTGCTCAGATTGCCCAAAAGAGTGGCATTCGCATCGCGTAGCCCAATGTTTTCCGTTTCAAGGGTCTCTGCCTTGGCATTGCTCGATGAAATTTCACGTTTGGCCTTGGCCAGTTCTTGTTCCACCTCGGATATTTTGGATTTCAGGTTATCGATCTCTGCAATGAGTTCACTTTTTTTCTGTGCGAACACTCCTGTGGAAAGAACAAGCAATAGTATGATGGATAATCTTGTTTTCATATAAGATAAAATATTTGAGGCTAAGTTATGATGTTTTTTTTTAAGAAGGTTGGCCTCCTAGCTGTTCACGATCAAATAATGATGGCATGGAGACGAATGGTACAGGCTCTTTTTGCTTCCGTAGGCTGCTACTCAGATAGTCATCGTCCACATGTGCCTGGATATCTTCCATATGCAATTGACAGGAATGTTCATAGCCTTCCACATATGTGATTTCCTTCAGTTCCTTTCTGAAGGTTTTGAAATACTGGGCCAACCGGTCCGATTTTAAAAGGATATCGATTCCTTTTTAGCCTATTTGGATCTGTCCAGATAATCCAAGGCGATTTCCGTCATGGCCTTCACCCCAAGCAACAACCCACTGTCATCGATCTTGAAATCCGGGGTGTGGTGGGGAAAGTGGTCATCCGGTCCGGCATTGGGGTCCTTTCCTCCCAAAATGAAGAAAAAGCCAGGTATTTTTTCCTGATAGAACGAAAAATCCTCTGCACCTGTAATAGCCTTGATGAGGTGCACATTTCCTTCTCCCGCCACTTCTTTCAGGCTGGGCAGGGACGCTTCGGTCAGGGAAGGGTCGTTGTAGGTGATCGGCACCCCTTTGGCAATCTCCACGGTGGCTTCGGCACGATAGGCCTTGGCAATGGTGGAGGCCATTTCCTTCATCCGTTCGTTCACCTGTTTTTGCATATCGTAATCCAAGGTACGGATGGTACCAATGAGTTCCGCACTTTCAGGAATGATATTGTTCCGAACGCCACCACTTATTTTTCCAACGGTGATCACAGCGGCCTCTTTGGTGAGTTCCAGTTCACGGCTTATGATGGATTGAAAACCGTCCACGATTTTAGCGGCCACCAAAATGGGGTCAACCCCGCCCCAAGGAGCGGAACCGTGAGTCTGTTTTCCTTTGATGTCCACCACAAAGCGTTGTGCCGCAGCCAAGGCACCTCCCGGTTTGTAGGCAATCTGTCCCACGGGAAGGTAGGAACCGATGTGAAGACCGTAAATGGCGTCCACTTTGGGGTTTTCCAAAACGCCCTCCTTTACCATGAGTTCGGCACCGCCTTCCTCACCCGGAGGCGCTCCTTCCTCCGCAGGCTGGAAAATGAATTTCACCGTGCCATGGATCTTGTCCGTATTCTTGGAGAGCACCTCGGCAACGCCCATCAAAATGGCAATGTGAGTATCGTGTCCGCAGGCATGCATGACCCCAACTTCCTCACCCAAATATTCAGATTTCACAGTGGATTTAAACGGAAGATCATTTCTTTCGGTAACGGGCAATGCATCGATATCCGCTCGTAGTGCCACCACCTTTCCAGGGCGTTTGCCTTTGAGAAGACCAACAACGCCTGTATGGGCCACTCCGGTCTGTACCTCAATGCCCAAAGATTTGAGGTGGTCGGCTATTTTTTCTGCGGTTTTGAACTCCCTATTGCTCAGTTCTGGGTGTTGGTGGATGTCCCGCCGCCACTCGATCACTTTGGATTCCACTGCGGCAATGTCTTTTCCCAGACCGTGGTCTTGTGCTTGGGTGGCCATACAGGCCAAAAAAACGGCGCAAGAGATATAATTTTTCATAATGAGTTGGTTTATAGTTTTATAAGTCGATATCCTTCATTTTGTAGTTGAATGCTTGCCGTCATGGCCGACAGTGCAATTTTTACTCCGGGCACCAAGTCCTGCTTGGGAAAATCCCTTGTCAATGAGGATTGTCCGCAATAGATGATCTCTACATCAGCATCCAGCAAGGCCTTGATGAGTCCCAAATTGGGATTGGACACGCCAAATCTTTTGCGGTAGGCTTCGTCATGGGTGATATCTTTTGAGGCCTGATTATGGACAATAAGGGACACCTTGAGCTGCGATTTGGGAACTCCGCTTTGGGCGTGCATGTTCAGGAAGCGGGCGGCTGTTTCCAATTTCTTGTTGATCTCGTCATGTGAACTTGGACTGTCCATGACATCGAAGACCACTTTGAACTCTTGCGAAGTATCGGTTGCAAAGTCAGGGTTTTCTATCGTCCAGACCTCTCCGTATTTTTCTATGATGGGCCCGGCCTTTTTTTCTTGGGAAATACAGGGAAGGGAAAAAAGAATCAGAAGAAAGAGCGAAAAGTAATGATGATTCATCAGCAAAAATGGTTGAGTGCTTAAATATATTTAAAATTCATCCGATAATCATGGTAGTGTTTATAAATATTGAAAGGATGATTTTAGCAAAAGGGCATTATTGGTTAATTTCACGCCTACTTTTTAAAGACCCTGGCAATTGAGTACTTTTTTGGATGAATTGAATGATGCGCAGCGTGCCCCTGTCCTTCACAAGGACGGTCCGTTGATGGTGATTGCGGGGGCCGGCTCTGGAAAGACACGTGTATTGACCTATCGGATTGCCCATTTGATGGAACAAGGGGTGGATTCCTTCAATATTCTGGCCCTGACCTTTACCAACAAGGCTGCGCGTGAAATGAAAAAACGGATTGCCACCATTGTGGGCAATTCTGAGGCCAAAAACCTTTGGATGGGTACGTTCCACTCCGTTTTTGCCAAATTGCTACGTTTTGATGGGGACAAACTGGGCTTCCCCAGCAACTTTACGATTTACGATACCCAGGATTCCCAGCGCTTGATCGCTTCCATCATCAAGGAAATGGGGCTGGACAAGGATATTTACAAATACAAGCAGGTCCAGAACCGGATATCTTCCTACAAGAACAGTTTGATCACCGTAAAGGCCTATTTCCAAAACCCCGAACTGGTGGAAGCGGATGCCATGGCCAAACGACCACGTATGGGGGAGATTTACCAAAACTACGTGGACCGATGCTTCAAGGCCGGTGCGATGGATTTTGACGACCTGCTGCTGCGTACCAACGAACTGCTGACCCGATTTCCGGATGTTTTGATGAAGTATCAGGACAGGTTCCGATATATTTTGGTGGATGAGTACCAGGATACCAACCATTCGCAATACCTCATCGTAAAGGCACTGTCCGATAGGTACCAGAACATTTGTGTGGTGGGGGACGATGCGCAGAGTATCTATTCGTTCCGTGGGGCCAACATCAGCAATATCCTCAATTTTCAACGGGACTATGACGATGTGGCCGTATATCGTTTGGAGCAAAACTATCGATCTACCAAAAATATTGTCAATGCAGCCAACTCCATCATTGCCAACAACAAGAACCAGTTGGAGAAAAATGTATGGACCTCCAATGACGACGGGGGACAGATCATTATACACCGAAGTGTGACCGATGCAGAGGAGGGAAGGTATGTGGCGGGTTCCATTTTTGAGAACAAGATGCAGCACCAGCTCCAAAACGGGGATTTTGCCGTACTCTATCGCACCAATTCACAGTCAAGGGCCATTGAAGATGCCCTGCGGAAGCGGGACATTCCCTATCGGATCTATGGCGGACTCTCTTTCTATCAGCGTAAAGAGATCAAGGATGTGTTGGCTTACCTGCGGTTGGTCATCAATCCAAAGGATGAGGAAGCTTTGAAACGGGTCATCAACTTTCCTGCGCGGGGCATTGGACAGACCACCATCGACAGGCTTGTTGTGGCGGCCAACCAATACGGACGTTCTGTCTTTGAGGTGATGGAGCATTTGGACAAGCTCAATCTGAACATCAATGCAGGGACCAAGCGCAAGTTGGATGACTTTGTCACCATGATAAAGAGTTTCCAGATCATGAACGAAGGTGTGGATGCCTTCACGCTTTCGGAGCATGTGGCCAAGAAAACAGGGCTGTTGCTGGAGTTCAAAAAAGATGGTACGCCCGAGGGCATTGCCAAAATGGAAAACATCGAAGAACTCTTGAACGGGATCAAGGATTTTGTGGAAGGCCAAAAGGAACTGGCAGATGCAACGGGAAGCCTTACCGAATTCTTGGAAGATGTGGCCCTTGCTACGGATATGGACAAGGAAGTGGGTGACGATGACCGTGTGGCCCTGATGACCATTCATTTGGCGAAGGGTTTGGAGTTTCCGTATGTCTATGTGGTGGGGATGGAAGAAGACCTTTTTCCATCGGCCATGAGCATGAACACCCGTAGCGAGTTGGAGGAGGAGCGAAGATTGTTCTACGTGGCCCTGACCCGTGCCGAAAAGCAGGCGTATCTTACCTACACCCAGAACCGTTACCGATGGGGCAAGCTCATTGATGCCGAACCAAGTCGGTTTTTGGAGGAAATCGATGAAAAATATGTGGAAAACCTCACCCCGGTCAATGATGGGTATCGGTACAAGTCCATGATCAATGTTGATATTTTCGGAGATGTGGACAAGAGCAAACTGCGTCAAGTGAAACCTCAGAACAGTACACCGCCTTCGGTCCAAAGACCTAATGAGAACCAACTCCGAAAACTCAGAAAATTAAAACCTGAACTTTCCGCACCGACCAAAACCGGTACCGACATTGACCCAGGATTGGTAGAAGGGACCTTGGTGAACCACACCCGTTTTGGAAGGGGCAAAATCCTCAATATCGAAGGGGTGGGCAGCGACAAAAAGGCCGAGATTCTCTTTGATCAAGGTGGCGTGAAGAAACTATTGCTCCGCTTTGCCAAGTTGGAAGTGTTGGATAGTTAGTCCCTATGCTCTTCGCGAGCGCATTTTTCCTTTCGCTGTATGATGGATTACTTCTAACCTCTGGAGCAGTTTACCTTTATTCCATCCTTAAAACTACCTAAGAATCGGAAAATTCAATTGGGTTGGGCATTTCGCAGGAAATGATGAACAAAAGAGAGGAGATGCATGGGTTTTGGTACCCATAAAGAAACTTAACAGCTGGCTTTTTGCAGGAAGAATCAATAATATTTATTAATTTGTTGGGAGGGAGACATACGGTCTTCCATATGCGACATGGCAGAACTTATACGACTTTACGAAGAAAACCCGAACCCACGGCAGGTGGAAAAGATAGTGGAGGTGCTCAAACGGGGCGGACTTGTTATCTATCCCACTGATACCGTATATGGTTTGGGATGCGATATTACCAATTCCAAAGCCTTGCAGCGCATTGCCCGGATAAAAGGGATCAAGCTGGAAAAGGCCAACTGGTCCTTTGTGTGTGCGGATTTGAGCAACCTGTCCGATTTTGTCAGACAGATAGATTCTTCTACCTTCAAGATTTTAAAAAGGACATTGCCCGGACCCTACACTTTCATTCTTCCGGGCAACAACAACCTCCCCAAAGATTTCAAAAAGAAGAAAACCGTCGGCATACGGGTTCCTGACAATGCAATCGCACAGGCTTTGGTGACCGGATTGGGCAATCCCATTGTTTCCACCTCCATTCGCGATGATGACGATATTTTGGAATACACCACCGACCCCGAACTCATTTATGAGAAATGGCAGAATTTGGTGGATATTGTCATTGATGGTGGGTACGGCGGCAATGTGGCCTCTACGGTGATAGACCTTTCGGAAGGCGAACCCTTGGTCGTCAGGGAAGGAAAGGGAAGTTTGGAAATATTCTAGAAACAAAAAAGCGGCCCAAAAGGCCGCTTTTCTTATCTATATTTTACTGGATTATTTGCCAGTACCTCCGATGGATGGGTCTTTCATTCCTTCCTCGATCATGTTGTAGAACTGATCGATTTTTGGAAGCACAACGATACGGGTCCTTCTGTTCTTGGCCCTGTTGGCAGAGGTGTCATTGTCCACAAGTGGGATGTAGTAGCTACGTCCGGCAGCGGTCATCCTGGCAGGATCCACACCAAAATCATTTTGAAGAATCCTGACCACAGAAGTCGCTCTCTTGACACTCAAGTCCCAGTTGTCAGCAAGTTCTGAAGTTTTAATCGGCACATTGTCCGTGTGTCCTTCTACCATGAATTCAAAATCAGGCTTGTTGTTCACCACTTTGGCTACTTTGCCCAATACTTCTTTGGCAGCGTTGGTCACGTTGTAGCTTCCGCTTCTGAACAATAGTTTGTCGGAAATGGAAACAAATACAACGCCTTTCTCCACGCTGATTTCGATGTCCTCATCATCCAAGTTGCCAAGTACACCTTTCAAGCTCTGTACCAAAGCAAGGTTTACAGAGTCCCTACGGGTAACGGCATCTTGCAATTTTCTGATGGTAAGGTCTTTTTCTTTTAGACTTTCCAAAGATTTTTCAAGGTTTTCAGCACCTTTGGTGGTAAGGGTCGTCAAGTTGCCCATGTTGTTGATGAGCTCTTGGTTGTTGGCTTTCAAGAAAGCGTTTTGGTCTTCAAGGGTCTTCAACCTTGAACTTGCGGTTGCTTTTTCTTCCAAACAGTCGTTGAGTTTGACTGTGGCTGAATTCAATAGGTCTTGGGTTTCTTTATGCTTGGCCTCCAGTTCAGCATATTTTTTTTGTGATACACATGAAGACAATAGAACTGCCAGTGCCAATGTTCCTAGAAAAGCTTTTTTCATAGTTCTGAATTATAATTTAAGGATTGTTAGATATATCAATGTAAATCAATGTGGGCCAAAATTAGAGAAAAAGCAAGGTTTCCATATTTCGGCATCGTTAATCTTTTACTAAAATGTTAAAATTCTCTATCTGATGTACGAAATAGGACCAAACTATGGATGTCGCTACATGGTACTTTAATATAAAATTAGCTTTTTCCCGCTTCTTGTACATCTTCCTAAAGTTACCATAAAAACTGATATGTGCATGCAGAATGGCTACACAATGGTTGAATTTGAACTGAAAAATAAATCTTAGGGCGGCGATGGCATCCAGTATCAACCTAAGGAGCACAATCGGAAGGGCCTTTTTTCGCGGCAGATTTTTGGTGATGGAGTATAGGGAGTTCCTAAAATTGAGAAAGGTTTTTTTCGGGTTCATGTTGGATAGGGTGGACCCTCCCAAATGGAATACGTGGCTCTGTCCCACATAATACACTTTGTGTCCGGTATTTTGGGCGCGCCAGCAAAGGTCTATCTCCTCCTGATGGGCAAAATAGTCCTCATCAAAACCGCCCAGTGCCCAATAAGTTTCGCTTTTGATGAACATACACGCGCCCGTGGCCCAGAATATTTCCCTGACATCATCGTATTGGCCTTGGTCCTTTTCGATGGACTGGAAAATCCTTCCTCTGCAAAAAGGGTAGCCCAGCGCATCCAAGAACCCGCCCGCGGCACCGGCATATTCAAAGTGGTCCCTTTGCTTCAGGTCCAAGATTTTGGGCTGGATGATGGAAACCCCGGGTATGGTTTCAAAACCTTTTTTAATGGGTCCCAACCAGTTCGGCGTAACCTCCACGTCGGAGTTCAAGAGGCAAAAAATGTCGGCCTCAATGTGTTTCAGTCCGTCGTTGTAGCCTTTGGCAAACCCTCCGTTGGACGTGTTGCGCACGATGCCGATAGTGGGATAATTCGCTTCCAAGAAAGGAACGGACCCATCGGTACTGGCATTGTCCACCACATAGATATCGGCACCTTCGGAGTGCTCCATGACGGCGGGCAGAAACCTTTTGAGCAAGGCTTCCCCGTTCCAGTTGAGTATGACTACGGCGATTTTCAAAACGGAGGCAAATTAACGGCTAAAATCAGGAATTTCCTTTAAAAACCTGTATTTTTCATTCTCATGGTCCATTTCGCAACAATAGTGTTCCAAACCGTTGGTTACCATCAAGTATGCTGACTTCAATTGGTAGTTGTAGCGGGCAATCTGGTCAAAAACGGTCTGTTCCACCTTCACTTCCGGGGCCTTGCATTCCACCAAAAGAAAAATGGTACCATCGGGATTGAAGACCACCACATCGTAACGCCTTTTCAACCCGTTCACCATCAATTGTTTCTCAACGTTGATGAAGCTTTTTGGAAAATTTTTCGTGACGACCAAGTAATGCAGCACATGTTGCCTTACCCACTCCTCAGCTTGCAGCACCACAAATTTTTTACGGATGCCATCAAAGATGTACTGTCTATTTTGGCTATTTTTGATTCGGAAGGTATAGTTGGGAAAATTCAATGCTTGCATTCCACAAAATTGATGATTTTTTCTGAATGGACAGGGTAAAAGAGATTGTAGCGGAAATAAACAAAGGGGCGCCCAAGCCCATCTACTTCTTGATGGGGGAAGAGCCCTATTACATCGATAAGATTTCCCAATACATTGCAGAAAATGTGCTGACGGAAGATGAAAAAGGCTTCAACCAAATGGTGCTCTATGGAAAGGACACCAGCGTTGAAGAAGTGGTCTCGAACGCCAAAAGGTATCCCATGATGGCCAATCACCAGGTCGTCATCGTGAAGGAGGCCCAACATCTCTCCCGAACCATCGAGAATTTTCTTTCCTACGCGGAGAACCCGCAACCCACAACCATTTTGGTCATTTGTTTCAAATACAAGAAACTGGACAAGCGGAAAAAACTCTATAAGGCCATCCAGAAAAACGGGGTGCTTTTTGAAAGCAACAAATTGTATGAGAACCAAGTGGCGGATTGGGTGCGAAGGACCCTTGCAGGGAAAAATTACAACATATCGCCCAAATCCTGCATAATGCTCGTTGAGTTCTTAGGTACTGATTTGAGCAAGATCAGCAATGAGTTGGATAAATTGGCCCTGGTGGTGCCGCCTACCACGGAGATCACGCCCGATTTGATCGAAAAGCACATAGGAATCAGCAAGGACTTCAATAATTTTGAGTTGAAAAAAGCAATCGGGGAAAGAGATGTGAAAAAGGCTTCCCGGATCATCGATTATTTTTCACAGAACCCGAAGGACAACCCATTCGCGGTCACGGTCACGCTCTTGAACACTTTCTTTACCCAGCTATTGCAATATCATGGCCTCAACGACCATTCTCCGGGCAATGTGGCCAAAGTACTGGGGATAAACCCCTATTTTGTGAACGAGTTTTCCGTAGCGGCCAAAAATTATCCCATGAAAAGGGTGAGTGGCATTATTTCAAGCCTTCGTCGCTTGGATCTAAAAGGAAAGGGTGTTGGTGCCAACAATATGGACCAATCCGATCTGTTGAAGGAACTGTTGGCGGAAATTGTTTGAACTAGCTTTTGTCCACACTATATTTTCCAGGTCCCAATAGCATGACCACCACAAAAACAGTCAGATAGAGCAGGGCCATCTCCTTTCTTCCAAAAGGATCGGCACCGTGTACCATGAATGCAGCCACAAACATGGTGATTGCAGTAGGAATGGCCGCCCATCTTGTCTTAAAACCGATAATCATCAAAACTGGGCAGATAAATTCACCGATAACGGCCAAAAATAGGGTAGGAGCCTGTCCAATCCCAAAGGGATCGGCAAACTCAGTGTTGCCATTGATAAGATTCATGAGTTTGGGATAACCGTGTGTCAGCATAAATGCAGAAGGAACGATTCTTAAAAGTGCCAAGCCCAAATGTACCAACGTATTGTTTTTCATGTAAGGGGGATTTAGTTGCCGTGAAAATAAAAATTAAGTTCCGAATATCACAACATTAATTGACGAAATGCGGTTTTGAATTGACGGATGAGGGAAAACTACCTTAATTGGGGGTAGGATTCTGGGTCCGCTTCGTGCATGATGTCATATACTTTTTCGAAGATATCCTCCGCATTGGGTTTGGAGAAATAGTCCCCATCCGATGCATAGGCAGGTCGGTGTGCCTTTGCTGTCAAGGTCTGTGGGGCACTGTCCAAATAGTGATACCCGCCTTGTTTTTCCAATATTTCCTGTAGCAAATATGCGGAACACCCTCCTGGCACATCCTCATCTATGATGAGCAATCTGTTTGTCTTTTGGAGGCTCTTGACCACATCGTGTTCCAAATCGAATGGCAGCAGGGACTGCGCATCGATGACCTCTGCATCGATACCTACTTCCAAAAGTTCCTGGGCCACCCTTTCCACAATCCGTAGGGTAGAGCCGTAAGAGAGCAAGGTAATGTCCGTTCCTTCTTTGAGGGTTTCCACTTTTCCGATCGGAGTACAGAATTCCCCGAGATTGGAAGGAATTTTTTCCTTTAATCGATACCCGTTCAGGCTTTCGATGACCAAAGCAGGTTCATCACTCTTCATCAAGGTGTTGTAGAACCCTGCAGCCTGTGTCATGTTCCTAGGGGTCAAGATGTACATTCCCCTCAACAAATGGATGAGTCCACCCATGGGCGATCCGGAGTGCCAGATGCCTTCCAATCGATGGCCCCTTGTACGGACAATGAGAGGGGCCTTTTGCTTGCCTACAGTTCGGTAGGTCAAGGTGGCCAGATCGTCGCTCAAGGTCTGGAGCGCATACAGGATGTAGTCCAAGTATTGGATCTCGGCGATGGGCCGCAGCCCCCGAAGGGCCATACCAATACCCTGTCCTATGATGGTGGTTTCCCGGATTCCGGTGTCGGCAATCCGAAGTTCACCGTATTTTTTCTGGAGACCTTCCAGTCCTTGGTTCACATCGCCAATATTTCCCGTATCCTCACCAAAGATGAGCGCTTCGGGATATTTTTCAAAGAGCACGTCAAAGTTGTCCCTCAGAATGATTCGGCCATCCACATCCTCCGCATCTTTGGAATAGGAGGGGAGCACTGCTTTTACGTTGGTGGCCTTGTTGTCCAGTTCACTGTACAGATGGGAGCTGAACTTGTATTCGCTTTCCTCCAAAAACCGATCGATCCATGCCTGCAGCTCTTTTTTCTCCGGGGTCGTTTCCCCGATCAGATACCTGAGTGCTTTGCGGGATTTGGCGGCGAGATCTTTTTTCAAAGGCTCTTCAATGGCAATGAGGTCGTTTTTGGCCTTTAGGATAAAGGTTCGATTAGGGCTACTGTTCGCGGCCTTGTCCAGCAATAGAACGAGTTCTTTCTTGGCTTCCAAATGGGGCTTGAGAAACTCTGCCCACGCTTCCTTTTTGGAGGCCCTGACCTTGTGTTTTATTTCCCTTTCAAGCTTTTTCAGCTCTTCTTCGGTGCTGATGCCGTTTTCCAAGATCCACTCCTTGAACCTTTTATTGCAGTCGTTTTCACGTTCCCAATCCAAACGCTCGGCAGATTTGTAACGTTCATGGGATCCGGAAGTGGAATGCCCTTGTGGTTGGGTAAGCTCTGTTACATGGATCAGTACGGGTACATGTCCTTCGCGGGCAATGTCCGATGCATTTTCGAAGGTATGGATAAGGGCGGTGTAGTCCCAGCCCTTTACCTTCAGGATCTCATATCCATCATTTTCCCCGTCCCGTTGCAGTCCGCTCAGTGCTTCGGAGATGTCACCTTTGGTGGTGTGGAACTCGGCAGGCACCGAAATCCCATAATCATCGTCCCAGATACAGATCACCATGGGTACTTGCATCACCCCGGCAGCGTTCAAGGTCTCAAAGAAATGTCCCTCGCTCGTGCTGGCATTGCCAATGGTGCCCCAGGCCACTTCGTTTCCGTTGTTGGAAAAGTTGGTCTGGTCCAGTCCTTCTACGTTCCTGTATATTTTGGAGGCTTGTGCCAATCCCAACAAGCGGGGCATTTGTCCTGCGGTACAGGAAATATCGGCACTGCTGTTCTTCTGTTCGGTAAGGTTTTTCCACGTGCCGTCCTCGTTCAGGCTATGGGTGATGAAATGTCCGCCCATTTGCCTTCCGGCACTCATAGGATCCTTTTTCAAATCCGTCGTGGCATAAAGCCCATGAAAAAATTCCTTCGGGGTCAAGAAACCAAGGGCCATCATAAAGGTCTGGTCCCGGTAATAGCCGCTCCTGAAATCCCCATCCTGAAAGGCCTTGGCCATGGCGAGCTGTGGCAGTTCCTTGCCATCGCCAAAAATCCCGAATTTGGCCTTGCCCGATAGCACTTCGCGTCTGCCCAAAATACTACATTCCCTACTCATCACGGCAATCTCATAATCTTGGAGGATCTGCGATCTGAAATCTTCAAAAGAAATGTCGTTGCTTGTACTTGGATCGGGTTTCATGTGCCGTTGCAGGTTTTTGCGAAAATACTAAAATACATTCAAATCAGCAATAGCGACGAGCGTTAATAAACTAACAATTTGATAAAAAATAGACTGCATTGAAACATAATAGTTAAATAAGTGTGGTATTTATATTATGTTTTTGTGAATTTGATAAAATCAAAACCATTTTCTGGTAAACAGTCCAGTAAGTGTTTTGGGGCTGATGGTGACCACAAACCGTATCCGTTGGCCGTAATTGTCCTGTGCAATTTCCCAACCTAAATTGGAATATACGGGAAAGTAGAGTTCAAAATAGTCGGTGACCAAGTTCAACCGCACCCCAGCGTCATAGACAAAACGGGTGTTTTCCCCCTTGCTTTTGATGAACCCGAGGTCACCGTAGGCTTCCACCCATCTCCAGATATTGGTGCTGGCGTTTGTGGTGGCGATCCAATCGTTGGCAAAGGGATTTTCCAATTTGGACTTAAAACCTCCTTCCGAAATGATGATCTGTTGGCTGTAGATCCCGGAACTTTCCGAACGGCCCAAATAGGAAAGATCATACATGTAATCAGTTGGGCGATCTAGGGCGAAGCTGAAAAAGTCGGACTCGGTCTTGTTCCTCAAAAACTTTCCGGCATAGAACCTAAGGTTCAATTGTCGGTTGCTGTGGAACAATTTTCTGTATTCCATTTCAAAGGCCAGTTTGGTAAAATCGCTGGAATGCTGCGCATCCACGAACCACGACGTGTAATTGAGGATGTTGTTGTCCACGTCCACGAACCGAACGTTCATTACGTTGTAATCGGGATCGGTATCGATTTCCCCCACCAGATTGTCGGCAATGTTCCTGAAAACGTTTCTGTACCTGAACGTCAGATACTGTCTGCGATTGGACAACAGGTCATTTGGCCGCCAACCAAAACCAATGGCCGGGGTGAGCGTTGAAAAACGGGAGTTCCGTTGAAAATGGGAAGTGGATCCCGAAATGGAATAATCGGTATAGAATAGCCCGGTCTTTTTGTGGTACTTGCGGTACTTGAAGCTGGCCTTGCCCACCAAGGTGCGCTCCAAAAAGGAGTAGGTAGGTGAAATGTCGTACTGGAACGGCCGCTCCAGAAAGGTTTTGTTGTAAAGGCGCATTCCCGGGGTCACCCCATCATAGATGTTGAAATTGGCAATGGGAACGTAGAAAATTTGATTGTAATAAGGGTCCTCGGTATCCTTGAAAAACTGGAACTTCAATTTTTTGTTGCTGGAGAAAAAGCCGTTCAGGGTCTTCCAATTGTCCCTTTGGTTGAACTCAGGGATTTTTTGGTCATAATTGAGCACCAGTCGGTCCTCTCCGTTTCGCGGTATGGTGACGGTCCTTGTCGTATCGATACCAGAAAACCAATATTGGGAGATCACAGTATCGTTCTGAAGGCCAAAAAGGGAGATAGGGACATCGGTTCCCCTTTTGTTCTTGATGGTAAGGGTGATGGAATCTTCCGATTTTTTGATCTTTTTGATCTTGAAGTCAATCTTTTTGTCCGTGGAAACGTATTCGTCAAAAAACCAGTCGATGTCCTTATCCGCATATTTTTCCAAGGTCTCTCGGAAATCGTCGGCGGTCACGTCCTGTTTCAGCTTATGGTTTTTATAGAAGTCAATGATGCTGCTGTCCACCTTTTTCTCATCCAGATAAGCGGATAGATAGGACATGCCGAGCCCGGCCTTATAGCCATTCGCTATTTTCTCGTTGAACTTGATGAGGGAATCGTTGCGTGTGGTCAAAGCCTGGTCAATGTTCTTTCGGGCGGACAACATGCTGAAGAGGGCATATTGCTCATTGAAATCCATTTTGGCCAAATGGAAACTTTTGATGCCCCAAATTCGGGAAAGTTTACCGATCAGTTTTTGGTCGGGGTAGTGTTCCTCCACATATTTGATCATCAGGTAGTACCCAATGGCGTCATTGACCCACCGTTCCTGTCTGTGGTCGAGAAAGAGGGTTTCTTCCAGGTAATTGCGGATGGCCGTTTTCAGGAATTTCATCTCAAACTGGAACTGCTCTTCGTAAGGCCTAATGAAGGAAGGAAGCTGCCCGATGCCATAAAGCGGAGACCTGTTGTAATCAAAATCGCTTACCAAAAGGTTTTCATGCGGATATTCCCCCAAGTTCCCATGGAGGAACCGGGCTATTCTTTCAATGGAAATCCCTTGTGATATCTTATCGTATTTGTTGGATTCAATATCGGTGATGACAGTTAGGGGAGCGGTGACATGCTTGGTGAAGGTCTCTTCCGTGGTAAGGATAATCTCGCAACTTTTCCTGTTGTCGCCAAAGAGTTGTGTATGCTGTCCGCCAGGAAATCTGGAAACATTGGACTGCCTGTAATTGGAGGCCAGGAACAATTTTTCAGGATAGGTCAGGTTGATGTGGGTCTGGGCAACATCTGTGTAGAGGTCATCCAGGTTCATGTTGTCGTACAATCTCCAGTCCTCACCGTCAAAAACGGCAGGGGTGAGGTACCAATCCTTTAGGTTGTACCCTCCATTCGCGGTGTAACCGTAGGCAGTGAATTTGGCCGATGGAAGTTTTATGGTATAGGTAAAGAACAATTGTATGGATTCTCCGGGCCGTAGGATCTCATTCAGGTTGATGGCAATAATGTCCCTGTTTTCCACCCTGTTCCAGTCCAATCCACCGTAATTGTCATCCACTAGGGTCTTGATGGTGGTATGCCCCCTTTCCCTGTCCTTTGCCAAATGCAGTCCTCGGTTAAACTCTTCCGCAAAACGCTTGGCAAGTGCCGTACTCTTGTTGGAATAAGCGTGGTTCCAATCATTGAAATAAAGCGTGGTAAGTCCTTTATCTGAACGGTTCACATAAGTGAAGTGCTGGCGTATCCTGATTTGTTGCAACCGGCCATCCAAGGTGGCCACAATCTCATTTTTGTGCTGTCCCCAAACAGGGGCGCACAGAATGAGCAACAGCAATGGAAACCGCAAAAGGAACCGTTTGACTATCAAATGGGTAGGGATTAAAAGTTGGGACTAAGGTTTCGGCCTTTGTAGAAGGCATCGATGATCTCCACCACCTCGTCCTCGGTGTCCACCAATTGGATCAGGTCCAGATCCCGCGGACTGATGTTTTTAACTTCCAGCATGGTATTCTTGATCCAATCGAGGAGGCCCTTCCAAAAATCGGTGCCCACCAAAATGATGGGGAAGGTATGTATTTTATGCGTCTGGATGAGGGTGATGGCCTCAAAAAGCTCGTCCAAAGTACCAAAGCCCCCGGGCATCACCACAAAACCCTGAGAATATTTGACAAACATGACCTTGCGGACAAAAAAGTAATCAAAATCCAGACTTTTATCATCGTCAATATAAGGGTTGTCGTGCTGCTCGAAGGGCAGGTCGATGTTAAGCCCCACAGATGTCCCTCCGGCCAGACTGGCCCCTTTGTTGCCAGCCTCCATGATGCCGGGTCCACCCCCGGTGATGACCCCATAGCCTGCCTCGGCGATTCTTTGCGCAATCCTTACCGCAAGATCATAATAGTGGTTGCCTTCCCGTACCCGTGCGGACCCAAAAATGGATACACAGGGACCTATGACACTCATTTTCTCGAATCCGTTGACGAACTCGCCCATGATCTTGAATATGGCCCACGAATCGTTCGTCTTGATCTCATTCCACCCCTTGGAGTGCTGTTCTTTTCTCATTCGCTCAATTTATGCTTTTCAGACTGCCTTTGCAATCTTTTCTTTTGTGTTTTCCAGTTCCTTTTTCAAAAACTTGGCGGTGTAGCTCTTTTTGTCCTTGGCCACTTCCTCCGGGGTTCCTGTAGCAACAACCATGCCGCCGCCCCGGCCGCCTTCGTAGCCAATGTCTATGATATGGTCCATCATTTTGATGACGTCCATGTTGTGCTCTATCACCAAGATGGTATTTCCTTTGTCCACCAGTTGGTTGAGCACTTCCATCAGCACTCGGATGTCCTCAAAATGCAGCCCTGTGGTAGGCTCGTCCAAGATGTAAAAGGTGTTTCCGGTATCGCGTTTGGAAAGTTCGGTGGCCAGTTTCACCCGTTGCGCCTCACCGCCGGAAAGGGTAGTGGACTGCTGTCCCAATGAGATGTAGCCCAACCCCACATCTTTGATGGTCTTCAGTTTTCGATGGATCTTGGGAATGTTCTCAAAGAAATCGACCGCCTCGTTGATGGTCATTTCCAATACGTCCGAAATGGACTTGCCCTTGTATCGGATTTCCAAGGTCTCCCTGTTGAACCGTTTGCCGTTGCAGGTCTCACATTCCACATACACATCGGGAAGAAAGTTCATTTCGATAACCTTCAACCCGCCGCCTTGGCAGGTTTCGCAACGCCCTCCTGCCACATTGAAGCTGAAACGTCCCGGTTTGTATCCGCGGATGGTTGCTTCGGTGGTCTTGGCAAACAAGGTCCGGATCTCGCTGAAAACTCCGGTATAGGTCGCTGGATTGGATCGCGGGGTGCGTCCAATGGGCGATTGGTTGATGTCGATGACCTTGTCGATATGCTGTAGCCCGGTGATTTTTTTGTAGGGCATCGGTTTTTTTACCCCGTTGAAGTAATGGGCGTTCATGATAGGGTAGAGGGTCTCGTTCACCAAGGTGGACTTTCCACTGCCCGATACACCCGTGACGCCGATGAGTTTTCCCAAAGGGAACTCCACGGTGACATCCTTCAGGTTGTTTCCCGTACAACCAGAAAGCACAATTTTTTTGCCCGTTCCCTTTCTTCTTTCACTTGGAACAGGAATTTCCAGTTCGCCGGTAATGTATTGGGCGGTCAGGGTATGATGGTCCTTCAGTTCGGATGGTTTCCCTTCGGAAATGATTTCCCCACCATGTTTTCCTGCTTTTGGACCGATGTCGATCACGTGGTCGGCACGTTCGATCATATCCCGATCATGCTCCACAACGATTACGGAATTCCCGATATCCCTGAGCGATTCCAAGGAATGGATCAAGCGTTCGTTGTCCCGTTGGTGCAGACCGATGCTGGGTTCGTCCAAAATATAGAGCACCCCCACCAGTTGGGAACCTATCTGGGTGGCCAAACGGATGCGCTGCGCCTCACCCCCGGACAGGGATTTGGAGCTTCGGTTCAGGGAAAGGTAGTCCAGTCCCACATCCAGCAAAAACCCGATACGGGCCTTGATTTCCTTGATGATTTCCTCCGCGATTATCTTTTGGTTGCCCTCAAGGGTCTCTTCCAAGTTCTTGAAAAAAGTGGCCAGTTCGGCAATGTCCATTTGGGCCAGTTCGGCAATGTTCTTTTCGCCCACTTTAAAATAGAGGGATTCCTTGCGCAAGCGGGCACCTTCGCAGGTGGGACACTTTATTTTGTCCATGTAATCCTTCGCCCATCGTTTTATGGACGTGGAATTGGCTTCTTCAAATTGGGTCCTGATAAAGTTGGAAATGCCCTCATAATCAATTTTGTACTGCCTTTTTACACCGAGGGATTTGGAATCGACCTCAAAACTTTCCTTACCACCGTTGAGAATGACGTCCATGGCCTCCTCGGGGATTTTTTCGATGGCGTCCGAAAGGTCAAAACCATACCGCTGCCCAATGGTCTCCAACTGTTTGAAGGCCCAAGATTTCTTGTATTCGCCCAGTGGGGCAAGTCCGCCCGCCTTGATGGACAGTTTGGGATTGGGGATGATCTTCCGCTCGTTCACTTCGTAGATATGGCCTAGACCACTGCAATCGGGGCACATGCCCTTGGGCGAGTTGAACGAAAAGGTGTTGGGTTCCGGCGTGGGGTACGAAATGCCTGTGGAAGGACACATAAGGTCCCGGCTGAAATAGCGGGGCACGGTCTCGCCCTCTTCCAATACCATCAAAACGTTTTCGCCACTGTACATGGCCGTGTTGATGGTCTCCGCAAGACGTTTGTGGAAATCCTCGGTATCGGAGACTTTTAAGCGGTCGATCACGATCTCGATGTCGTGGGTCTTGTAGCGGTCCACCTTCATGCCCTTGGTGATGTCCATGATCTCGCCGTCCACCCGCACTTTTACGAAACCTTGCTTTGCAATCTGCTCAAAAAGTTCACGGTAATGGCCCTTTCTGGATTTGATCACGGGGGCCAGCACGTTTATTTTTTTATCGAGATAGGATTCTATGATGAGTTCCTTGATCTGTTCGTCGCTATAGCTCACCATCTTCTCGCCGGTATTATAACTGTAGGCATCCCCGGCGCGTGCGAACAAGAGTCGGAGAAAATCGTACACCTCCGTGATGGTACCTACCGTGGAGCGGGGCGATTTGGAGGTGGTCTTCTGTTCTATGGCGATCACGGGCGAAAGCCCGTCTATCTTGTCCACATCGGGGCGTTCCAGCCCGCCCAAAAACTGTCGGGCATAGGCCGAGAAAGTCTCAATATAGCGGCGTTGGCCCTCGGCATAGATGGTATCGAAGGCCAGGGAGGATTTTCCACTGCCCGATAGCCCGGTGATGACCACCAGCTTTTCACGGGGAATGGTGACGTCGATATTTTTCAGGTTATGCACCCGGGCACCCTTGACCTCAATATGTTCTTCGTAGTGGATCATAAATTCATAGCAAAGCTTCAAAAGTAGCGATTTGGGATGTAAAAAAGAAAGGGGTTGGATTTTCGTTATTGTTAATTGATGGCTTATTTTTGACATAGTATCATTTGTCACTTCGAGCTGTCATTCCAATCACAGTTGAAGGAACTGTCGAAAGGTGTATTGGCACATTGGGTCTCGACTGCGCTCGACCTGACACTATAAATTGAAAACTATGAAACTACTGGGCATTGGCTCTCGAATAGACCATCCTGAACACGGAAAAGGGGTGGTGACCAACGTATCATCCAGGCATTATTGGGTCACTTTTTTGGAAAGTGGTCTGGAAACCATTGACCTTGATGCCGATTTTGAGGTGATCGAGGCGGTGGAGGACGAAGTGGACACCGTCAGCTTTTTTGAAGTGGAACGTTCCTTGGTCAAGATTTTGGAGAAATGGAGCGATACCCACGAGAAAGTGGCCATTGCGGATAAGTGGAAAGGTGGTAAACTGATCCTGGATCCCGGGGATGCCACCCAGAACAAAGAAATGCCCATTGATACCTTTTTTCACAAGATCGTGATGGTGCGCGACCGTATCCGTGTGATGGAACAAAAGATCAACAGTAGCAATCTGGACGATCAGGATAAAATTGACCTACAGCAATACATCACCCGCATTTATGGCAGTTTGACCAGTTTTAATGTACTCTTTAAAAATAAGAGCGACCATTTTGTGGGGGAGCGAAGCAAATGAATTTTATTTTCGAAATAATTTTACAAGGGCTTATTATTGATTTTTTGGGTAAGCGAACCAGGTTTTATTTCTTTAAATTTATCGGAAAAGAAAAGCCATTGGATTATTTTTCTGGTACAAAGAAAAAGCAAGGAAATTATAGCATGTTTGAACAGCATGTTATGAATGTCGTTGTCGGTTTTATATCTTTTTTTATAATTTCTTTTGGAGCTGTATACATATTGTATCATTTGAAATTACTCTAATTTTTTAAACATCCTCCTTTTTTCACTCACCCTTCGACTTCGCTCAGGGCTCCATGTAACCCGTCTGGGCTAAAGGTTACCCACATCACTAACTTGCCTTTTTTTCAGAAAGGTACTTCCAATACCGTTTGGGCACATGTTGCGTATGCAATTTGGGGTTGATGCGGGACTTGATGCCCGTACTTTTGAAATAATCGTTCCAGAGGGTCTGGTAATCGTACTCCTCGCTCAGGAAAGCATCACTTTTATGGATTTTGTTGAAATGTACTTCCCGTAGGTCCAAGGACACCATTTCCACGTGGTCCAGGTCGTAATAGATGCCGTATTTGCGCTTCACATCATAAATGAGCCATTGCTGGTCTGCATAGCGGTCCCGAAAATGCTTGGAAATGAGGGGCAACACATCAAAATCGGGCTCTATGTTCGCAAAATAGATGTTGTCCTTCGTCAACTGGAACCGCACAAAGGCCTCCATGCGGTGTTTTTCCTGGCCCACCTTCCGTGCCAATTGGCTGATGTGCAACACCGTACTGTCCGAATAGTCCAGATACTTGCCGGTCTGGGTGCGCATCAATTTTTGGATGTAGGTGTACAGCATCATTTCCACCCCTTCGGCTTCGCTCAAAAAAGCAAAATACACATTGGAAATGGCGTTGTGGCTTTTGCCCTTGATGCCGTTCCAGACCCGCTTTGCCTTTTCCACATGGGTGAAAATGGTCTCGGTGTCCGAAAAAAGCCCACTTTGGCACTGACCGTTCCTTTGGATGTCGGCCACATTGATCTTTTCGTCAAAAGCGACAAACACAGCTGTGAGAAAGCCGTTGAAACTGCCGTCGTAAATTAAGGTTGTTGAAGCATTCATAACGCTTGAATTTAGTTTTTGCTGTCCTTTCGAAGGAATTCCCGACCGAGAAATCTAGATTTCTCACATTCGTTCGAAATGACACCATTGTTCATGGTAAACTGTCCATTGTCAATTGAACAATGACAATTGGTTACTATACTGGTTCCTGAACTTGCCGGACGAAGCCTGCAAGATCATCCCCTTGATTTTCTCCGCATCCAGATCACGGCGTTCCCAGTGGCGGGAATCGCATACCATGAAATACTGGGCGCGGTTGAGGGCCACTCCGATTTTTTTGAGGTGGTCCCAGTTCAACCTTCGAAATTTTCGAGCTTTCATTATTTTTTCCACGGACTGCATGCCTATGCCGGGTATGCGGGCCAAGAGGCGTTTGTCCGCCGTGTTCACATCCACTGGAAAATGATGCAGGTTGCGCAACGCCCACGAAAGTTTGGGGTCCACGTCCATATCCAAATTGGGGTGTTCCCTGTTCAAAATTTCGTTCACAGCAAAACCGTAGAAGCGCAAGAGCCAATCGGTCTGGTAGAGCCTGTTCTCCCGGAGCATGGGCACCTGCGAACCAATGGCAGGCAAACGGGCGTCATCGGCTACGGGCACATAGCCGGAGTAATACACCCGTCGCATTTGATAAGTCTTGTAATAATAGGTGGCGGAATACATGATGTCCTTGTCTGTTTCCCCGGAAGCGCCCACAATCATCTGGGTGCTTTGCCCGGCCGGGGCATATTTGGGAGTGCTTTTGATGATCTTTCGTTCGGTTTGGAAGCGTACGATCTCATTCTTCACCTTAAGCATGGGTTTGGTGAAATCCTCATGTTTTTTATCTGGGGCCAAGAGTTTCAGGCCAGAAACCGTGGGCACTTCAATATTAACGGAAAGACGGTCCGCGTATAATCCTGCTTCGTACATGAGTTCATCGCTGGCCCCGGGTATGGACTTCAAATGGATATACCCGTTGAAATTCTCTTCTTCCCGCAGTTTTTTTGCCACCGCTACCAAACGCTCCATGGTATAATCCGCATTTTTGAAGATGCCGGAACTCAGGAACAATCCCTCGATATAGTTTCTACGATAAAAATTGATGGTCAGGTCCACCACTTCTTGGATCTTGAAGGCCGCTCGTTTAACATCGTTGCTTTTGCGCGTGACACAATAGGCACAGTCATAGATGCAATGGTTGGTCAGCAGGATTTTCAACAAGGAAATACAGCGCCCATCCTCCGTATAGCTGTGGCAAATCCCCATGCGGGAAGCGTTTCCAAGTCCCTTGTTGGTATTGGTCCGGTCGCTTCCACTGCTGGCGCATGACACGTCATATTTGGCCGCATCGGCCAGAATGTTCAGTTTTCCCCGTATTCTATCAAAATCCATAACTTGGAAATATTCCAATCAAAAATATGGAAATAATCCAATAAATGGAAATATTCCATAAAAAGTTTTGGAAATAATCCAAATTGTATATATTTGGGAAGAGATGTCAGGTCGAACGCAGTTGAGACCTAATTTAAGGAGAAGGTCAATGCTTTCTCGAAAGCTCCTTCGACTGCGCTCAGGATGACAGTACGAAGTGACACAAAAATGCAGAAATGGAAAACGAAATTACCTTAAAGCGGTTTACGGACATCCGAAGGGAACTGGGCCACACACAGGCCGAGTTTGCGGAACTGTTGGGTGTGAAGAACACCACGGCCGATATTGAACGGGGGAGGACCAAGCTATCGGGCAAAGTGGTATCGGAGCTATTGAAACAGTTCAAGATCAATCCCATGTGGCTGTTCGGGGAGAGTGATCAGAAATACCTGGACACCTCCAGGACCAGTGTGATCCCCAAGGTGGTCACCGTGGACAATTCCGATCAGGACAACATGGTATTGGTGAACGCCAAGGCCGCTGCAGGCTATCCGCAAAACATTTCCGATACGAGTTGGTACCAACAGTTGCCCGCCTTTGACATGCCCATTCCCGAATTCCGAAATGCCACGTACAGGGGGTTTCAGGTGGAAGGGGACAGCATGCTGCCCAATCTAAGGCCCAACGACTGGGTGTTGGCGCGTGCCATTGAACATATTGACCATGTGAGTCCCAATAAAATGTATGTGGTCGTGCTCCAAGATTCCGTAATGGTCAAGAAAATAGAGCGAAGGCCCAATTCCAACAACATAACCTTGGTTTCTTTGAACGAGACTTATCCTCCATATGAGATCAAGCCATTCCAGATCCAGGAAATCTGGGAGGTAAGTAGTAAACTGACCTTCAATGTGGATGCCACGACAGAAACCGGGCTATTGAAGCAGTTGCAACAGTCCATGGAAGAATTGAAGCGACAGATTGCCAAGTAAGATTTCAGAAACCGACCCCGACCGTTTTGGTCTGGATCCGCATCAGGAAGCTATGGGCTGTCATGTAGAGCACAGAGCCATCGTTGCCCCAAGCACAATTCGCCGTGAGCTGCCCCGTTCCGATGCGTCCCAAAAGTTTTCCTTTGGGAGTAATGACTAGAACCCCGCCCGGCCCTGTGGAAAAAATAGTTCCATCCTTGGCCACCTTAAGACCATCCAAAGAGCCAACCAATCCTTCTTTCCGTAGTTCAGTGGCATCAAAGAAGATAGTGCCCCCATCCAATGAACCATCATTTTGGATGTTGTATGCCATGATATAGGGCGCTTTGCCATCCGATTGGTTCACATACAGTATTTTTTCGTCAGGGGACAGCGCAAGCCCATTCGGACGAGAAAGATTGTCGACCACTATATCAACTTTGCCCCCAACATCGACTTTGAAGACCCCAAATGCATCAATTTCCCGAGTTTTGGAATTTTCCTGCTCTGGCAGGCCATACGGAGGGTCTGTAAAATAATAGGTACCCTTGGAGGTCTGTACAATGTCATTTGGGCTATTGAAACGCTTGCCGTTCCATTTGTCGGCCACAGTTACTTTTCCACCAAAAGATAGCGGTATCCGGGATATTCTTCGGTCGCCGTGTTCGCAGGCGACCAACTCCCCTTCGTTATTGATGATAAGTCCATTGCTGCCGGGCTCTTTGCTGTATGGCAGTATTCCGGTGTAGCCAGAAGGTTCTAAAAATTGTGTGATCCCTTCATTTTCATCCCATTTAAAAATGGTGTTCTGTGGAGCATCAGAAAATAGGAGGAACCCACCTTCCTTGACCCAAACAGGGCCTTCGGACCATATAAAATCCTCGGCGAGCACTTCTATTTTTGCATCTTTATCCACGTAATCGTAAAAGGCATCGTCCAAAGCGACTAGTTGGCCAGTGGTTTTCTGTTGGGCGGTACACCCTAAGCCAACGCTTAACAATAGGAGGGTTAAATTATTCATTTTGAAATAGTTAAAGTTATGTGTTATCTCAATGGTCTAGACCTGAGCGGACAAACAGGTATCCTTTATGGTCTTGGCCAACTTTTGTGCTGCTGACGGATTACGCCGGAACCACAATTCGGGTTCAAAAATCTCCAATTCCGCCAAGGTCCAATTTTCTTCATTGTCCCGGAATAGGTCCACCCGTGCATAAACGGGAAGTTCGGGAGCGGCATTGACCACCTTTTCTGCAAAAGTAATCTGTTCCTTGGATGGATCATATTCGTGGACGCTGCCGCCAAAATCGTCCTGTACCCGAAAATCACCAGGCTTGGCAATTTTGAGCACGGCATGGGTGAACTCCCCATGGAACAGCATCATTGAAATTTCCCCTTCGGAAACGATGTTCTCTTGGAATTCCTGGAGCATCATCGCCTCTTCGGAAATCAATTGTCCAAACAGCGCTTCGTACTTTGAAATCTCTGTTGTATTGATTTTGTAGGTATGTCGGGCCGCGCCGGATACGCAGGGTTTCAACACAAATTGCTCTTTCCTGAACCCGTGTTCCTGCACCGTAGCGGAAAAAAGGGCTTGCAATGTGGTTTGGGTCCCTTTTTCCACAAAAATAGTCTTGGGAATGGTGACCCCTGCCTGGGAAAGATCTTGGAGGTAGTGTTTGTCCATGTTCCAAGCGATCAATTCTTTGGAATTGATGAACTGGGTCAGTTTGGAGGTGTTTTCAAACCATGTTGAGAACTCCGAAAATCGGTCAAAATAGTCCCAAGTGGTGCGGAAGAGGGCCAATTTGGTGGAGGACCAATCAAAATGGGGGTCATCCCACGATTTTCGGGCGACCTTCAAACCTTCTGCCTGCAATGCCTCCACAACCAGACGGTCTTCCAACAGTACATTTTCAATATAGGGTGTCTTTTTTTGGGGTGACACATACCGATGGTCCGTCAAGACTACAATATCAAACTCCATAACAGAAAAATTTAAAATCCAACAGCAGTATCGTCGCCCCGTTTGTCGGCCCCGCCTTCCAGTTTGCCATCGGGCAGCACGCGTATGGCATCCACTTTGCCAATGATGGGGGTGCGTTCCTCGTTGATGATGTATCCTTTGGATTTCAGCTCCGATATTAGTTCCTCGGAAAATCCTTCGGGTTCAAAAATGACTGCATCGGGCAACCATTGGTGATGGAAACGGGGGGCATTCACGGCATCCTGCATGCTCAGGTTGAATTCGTAAACGTTCAAAATGGTCTGGGCCACCGCAGTGATGATAGTGGAACCGCCCGGGGTTCCCACAACCATGTACAGTTTTCCTTCTTTTTCCACAATGGTAGGCGTCATACTGCTCAGCATCCGCTTTTCCGGAGCAATGCTGTTCGCCTCGGCACCGACCAACCCGAACATATTGGGCACACCGGGTTTGGCACTGAAATCGTCCATTTCATTGTTCAAAAAGAAACCCAGTTCGGCACAATAGAGTTTGGAACCATAGCCGCCGTTCAAGGTGGTGGTGGCAGAAATGGCGTTGCCCTCGCTGTCCACGATGGAGTAGTGGGTGGTTTCGGAGCTTTCGATGATTTCCACCTCACCATGGCTCACATCGGATGACAACGTTGCTTTGTCAAAGGAGAAATTGGCCATCCGTTTCTGCAAATAGGCATCACTTAAAAGGACATCATCGGGAATATCGACAAAGTCGGGGTCGCCCAAGAAGTAATTCCGGTCCGCATAGGCACGACGGGAGGCCTCGGTGAACAGTTGGATGGTCTTGGCGGAATTGTGTCCAAACTTGGCCACTTTATAAGGTTCCATCATCTTGAAAATCTGATTGATGGTGACGCCGCCGCTACTGGGGGGGCTCATGGAAATCACATGAAGGTCCTTGTAATCGAATTCGATGGGGGCTCTCCACTTGGCTTCATATCGTGAAAGATCCTCCTCGGTGATGTAGCCACCATTTTCCTGCACAAAAGCGGCCAGTTTTTGGGCTACTTCGCCTTTATAGAATCCATCTTTTCCTTTTTCCATAATGATTTCCAAGGTTTGGGCCAATTCGGGATATTTTATGGTATCCCCCGCCTTGAACGGACCTGCAAATTTGGTGCTGTCCCCGTTCGCCTTGATGAAACTTTCCCTGTATCCTTCCAATCGTTTGGCCTGCATTTCGGTGACGACCACTCCTTTTTTGGCCAAGGCAATGACGGGTTCCATGATTTCGGATAGGGGCAGGGAGCCAAATTTTTTGTGTACTTCCATGACACCGGCCACCGTGCCGGGTACCCCAACAGCGGTACCGCCAGAGGTGCTCATATCGGGGACGACATTGCCCAACGAATCCAGGTACATGTCCTTGTGGGCCGCCAAGGGCGCTTTCTCCCGATAATCGATGCCACCAATCTCGCCATTGTTCTTTCGATAGACCATAAAGCCACCCCCGCCCAAATTTCCGGCAAAAGGGAAAGAAACGGCCAAGGCCAGTTCTGTGGCCACCATGGCATCGAAGACATTGCCCCCTTTTTTCATGATCTCCACTCCAATTTGGGAAGCCTCCTCACGGGCCGAGACCACCATGGCCTTTTCCGTGACAAGTCCCGTGGGAGTTGCGGGTTGTTGTTTGCAATTGATGAAAAGGATGAAGGGCAGAAGGAGTATCAGTCTTCGCATAGGGAAATGAATTTTTGACGGGAAAAGGTAATCAATTCTTCAAAAAAAGTGATGAACTCGTTTTCAAAATCCGTGTAGTGTTCCTCAAGGTCCAAAATGGCCAGATTCATCTTGGATTTATTTTTTGTCCTTCGGTTCATGCCGTTGAGTACGCGCTCTATCCCAGTGAGATTGGCATAGTTGAGCAACCAATTGTCCGCGATCATGTAGGGCATCATCCGTTTGGTTGCCATGGGAAGGATGTCATAGTTGTCTTCCAACAGGTCATAAAAGTTCTCCACATATTCTGCTAAGGGAGTTTCTGAATAATCATTCCAATTTTTGGCCAAAAAATGGTCGTAAAAGATGTCCACGATGACCATGCTGTAATGACTGTAATTCTTGTGCAGCCTTTTACTGCTCTGCCTTGTGATGGGGTGGGCGTCCGTGAAAGTATCTATTTCACGGTGTAGCATTATACCTTTTTGGATTTTTTCGGGCAGGTGTTTGTAGCGGTTTCCACGGATATGGTCGGCAAAAAAGTTGCCCAACGTGATCTCCTTGTCATCAAAGGAAAGGTAAATATGTGCCAAGAAGTTCATCGGGGCAAAATCCTTTTGTGTCGAAATTTACAAATTCAAAACATGGAATAGGGGATGCTGGGTTATATTTGCACAAACTTTTTTAACAATTATGACACTGATCAAATCTATTTCTGGAATTAGAGGAACCATAGGCGGAAAAACAAACGATAACCTGACCCCACTGGACGCTGTGAAGTTTGCGGCAGCATATGGGAGCTGGTTGAAGGACTATTCCAAGAAAGAGAAATTGACCGTTGTCATAGGCAGGGATGCCCGTTTGTCGGGCGAGATGATCCAAAACTTAGTGGTGTCCACCTTGGTGGGACTGGGAATCGATGTCGTGGATCTAGGATTGTCCACCACCCCTACAGTGGAAATTGCCGTTCCTTTGGAAAAGGCCGATGGAGGCATCATCCTGACCGCCAGCCACAATCCAAAACAATGGAATGCCCTAAAATTGCTCAATGAACGTGGGGAGTTTTTGGATGCGGCACAAGGGGCCAAGATTTTGGAACTTGCTGAAAAGGAGGATTTTGATTTTGCCGAAGTGGACGATTTAGGGGAAATCACCAAAAACGATTCCTACATCGATATCCATATTGATGAAGTACTGGAGCTTCCCTTGGTGGATGCCGATGTGATCAGGGGCAAGGGATTCAAGGTGGTCGTGGACGGGGTCAACTCCACGGGGGGTATTGCCATTCCCAAATTGTTGCAAGAACTTGGGGTGGAAGTGGTGAAGCTCTACTGTGATCCCACGGGCCATTTTCCTCACAATCCAGAACCCTTGAAGGAACATTTGGGGGACATCTGCAAGAAAGTGGTGGAAGAAAAGGCCGATTTTGGTATCGTGGTGGACCCGGATGTGGATCGTTTGGCCTTTATCAGCAACGATGGGGAAATGTTCGGTGAGGAATACACCTTGGTGGCCTGTGCGGATTACGTATTGGGCAAGACCAAGGGCAACACGGTGTCCAACCTGTCCTCTTCACGCGCCCTTCGCGATATTACTGAAAAGCATGGCGGCACTTATGAGGCTGCAGCCGTGGGCGAGGTGAACGTGGTCGCCAAAATGAAGGCGAGCAATGCCATTATAGGAGGTGAGGGCAATGGGGGCATCATTTATCCAGAGAGCCATTATGGTCGCGATGCCTTGGTGGGCACGGCCCTTTTCTTGATGTTGATGGCCGAACGGGGCGGGACCGTGGCCGAACTACGGGCAAGCTACCCTAGCTATTTTATGGGCAAAAAGAAGATAGAGCTTACTCCCGGACTGGATGTGGATGCCCTACTTGAGGCCATGCACGACAAATACAAGAACGAGCAGGTTTCCACCATTGACGGGGTGAAAATCGATTTTCCTGAAAATTGGGTGCATCTTCGCAAATCCAACACGGAACCCATCATTCGAATCTATACCGAGGCCAAATCGCAAAAAGAAGCGGATGCCTTGGCGGACCGTATCATTGGTGAAATAAAAGAGGTGGCGGGATTGAGCTAGTCCTCGATCAATTTATAAACGATTTTGTGTGAATTGAATTCCTCATGGGAAATGGGAGTGCGTTTGTCCGAATCCAACCAAATTTTCCATGAACCGTTCTCTTTGCGCAGCCCAACATTGAACTCGCCATACCCCCTTACCACAAGGCCATCGTCATTTTCGCCTTTGGAGCTGAACCGGTAATATCCATTTTGGTAAGCCAGTTCACCATTGGGGTCCACCGAAGTGGAAAGGATGGCAAAAGCGATGCTCACCCGGTTGGTAGCCACAAAATCCGCAAAATTTTGCAGATAGCTTTCGCCCGTTTTGATTTCACCTTGCTCCATGATTACCCGAATGATGTCCTTGGTATGGATGGATTTCAATTTTTCCGGGTCCGATTCATCATAGGCCTCCATGAAAGGAATCCATACGTCTTTTTCTATCTCTTCAAGGATTTCATCCGAAGTCTGTCCGAAGGAAAACAAAGTAAGGCAGCATAAAACTGCTGAGAGGATGGACTGTTTCATTTTTCTGATTGTTGATACGGATGAAGGTATAAAATAACTTCAAAACCGTCGTGGATCCATCAAAAAATTTACGGATTCAGATGGACTCCAAATAGCTTTTCCGAACCACTTTGGCGGTCTTGTGTTCGCCGGTATGGCTCCATCCTGGGGGCATTACGAGGTAGCGGAATTTGTTGGCAAGCCCAGGTGCCTTCCATACATCTTTCGCCAAAGCCACGATTTCCCCAAAATACACATCCATGAAGTTCCCCGAGTCCATTTCTCGCGTTATGCCGTATTCAATCTTTATGTCGTGCCGTTCTTCCTGATAGGTTTTGAACACCCGGTCCCAAATGTTCAACAGATTACAGAAGTTGGTGTCCATGTAGAGGGGGTTCTTGGCGTGGTGTACCCGATGGTGGGAAGGGGTAAGGATGATCTTGTTCAAAAAACCCAACCGACCATTTTTCAACAGATTTTCCCCAATATGGATGAACGCACCATAGGTGCCATCAATGAACATAATCAAAAACAACAGCTCCGGTTGTACGCCCAAAAGTATGCAGATGGTGGTCCGGATGGTATCGGCATAGGGTGCTTCCAAAAAGAAATGGGCATGGGTCACGGACAGGTTCATGTCCTCAGGGGCATGATGGGTGGAGTGCAGGCACCAGAACATACGCACCTTGTGCCCCAAGTAATGATAGATAAAATGCCCAAGCTCCCAGACCACATATCCGTAAACGATCCAATACCACTTCATCGTGGTCTGGAACGGAGCGTATTGTTGGAACAGGCCAATGCACAGGGCCACCATGGCAATGGCGATGAAGCGTCCCACAAACCGATTGAAAACATAGATCAAAAAGTTCACCTTATAGACCTTGGTCTGGGGTTTTTTATAGATCAAACCCAAAATCAGTTCAAGGATGATGAGCAACGGAATGATGGGATAGATCAAGGAGACGATGCCCTCATAGGTGGTAAATGAAGCGTAATCGCCGGATCTTAGGATTTCGAGGGCCTGGGATATGCCCAAAAATCCTATGACCTCATTGAAAAGTGTCTGTAAAAAATCCATAGGAGTCTATTTGGTCCAAAAAATGTAAAATTTTCAGAGGAAAAAAATACAATAATTTCGACCAATGACAATTTACATCCTATTGATGTATATTGCTGTTATGTAACTAGATAGCTTAGGGATTCTGAAAAGCTTGGGGAATTTTGTTCCTGTGCTTCCACCGCTTGTGGGTCCAAAAATAATATTCGGGCGCTTCCCGGATGGATTCTTCCACCAATTTCAAAAAGGATTTGGTCAGTTCAAATTCCTCCATTTCCTCGGGCTGTTCCGTAATCAGTTTGAAAGTTCCGCGATAATGTCCGCGCTTCTCTTTGCTGACCTTTAAATACACCGCAGGGAGGTCCAATTTTCTACAGAGCATTTCGGCACCTGTATGCGCTGGTACGGTGATTCCCATAAAAGGGGTCCATAGCAGGGCTTTTTTGAGCATGGGCGATTGATCGCTCAAAATACCGTACATGCTCAACCTTCCTTCTTTTTTGTTCCAGGCCACGATGTCACGGGTGTCTTTGGTGGTGATCAGGGTGGTACCGAACTTTTCTCGGATATCGCGCACAAGTTTGTCGAAATATTTGTTCCCGATTTTTTGATAGATGGCGTAGCCCTTGGAAGCAATATGTTTGTCGAGTGCGATCACCCATTCCCAGCTCGCATAATGGGGGAACATCAGCATCACGCTTTTGTTTTGGGCCTCCAATCGGTGCAAGACCTCCAGATTGGTGAAAGTGAACCGCTCTTGGAGCTGTCTGTTGGAAATGCCCATGGTCTTGATCATCTCCAGGAACATATCGCACATATGATGATAGAACTTTTTTTCTATCCGTAAGCGTTCTTCCTTTGACTTTTCAGGAAATACAAGTTCAAGATTGGTGCGGACCACTTTTTTCCGGTAGCCAATGACATAATACAGCAATGCATATACACCATCGGATATTGCGTACAAAATTGGGAAAGGAAGTCTGGAGACCAACCAGAGCAATGGGTAAACCAGGATATATATGGCCAACTGCATAAGCGATTCTTGTGTGCAAATATAGCTATATTTGAAACCAAACTTTTAGTACATGTACAATTTACATATTGCCACCATTGCCATCATAGCTGCCAATGTGCTGGTGTCCCTTCGGGGGTTCAACGATACCGCTTTTTTTGATAGATATAAGTTCAGCATAGGGGGCATACAGGCGGGACAACGGGAACGGATGGCCACTTCGGGGTTCCTCCACGTAGATATTTCCCATCTCTTTTTCAATATGTTCACCCTGTATTTTTTTGCCAATGTGGTGATCAATTGGTTTGGGCCGGGCAAATTTTTGATCATTTATTTTGTCAGTTTGTTGGGAGGGAGCCTTTTGGCCCTGTTTTTCCATAAAGATGAGCCCTTCTATAGTGCAGTGGGGGCCAGTGGTGCCGTTACAGGAATTCTCTATGCCGCCATTTTATTGAATCCGGATATGCAATTGGGCATTATGTTCATTCCTATTCCATTGCCCGCCTATGTGCTGGGCATCGCTTATTTGCTGTATTCCATTTATGGAATGAGGAGTAGGTTGGGGAATATTGGGCACACGGCGCATTTTGGTGGTGCCATTGGCGGATATGCCACTACCTTATTGTTCAGGCCCGAACTGTTCGTTACCGATACATTGATTGTTATCCTATTGGCCATTCCCATCATTATCCTATTTGTATTGGAGAAAATGGGGAAGATTTGATTCAAAGCATCAAACCACGAATATCAAAATCCAGTAAGCAACGGGCAATAATTTATTAACCCAGAAAGCTGTTAAAAAGTTCAAGGGAAAGTTTCAAGTCCAAAATCCCAAATCTGAAATAGGTGATCAGTCAGCAGTGTACAAGTACCCTTTAACTGAATAACCCACTAACCCAATAACTTAAGCTTAGTTCAGCAGTTCGGCCACTTTTTGCTCCAGGGCTGGTCCTCTAAGGTCCTTGGCCACGATCACGCCGTTCTCATCCAACAAAAAAGCGGCTGGTATGGCGTTGATGTTGTACAGTCTCGCTATGGGGTCTTGAAAACGCTGAAGGTTGGAAATATGGTTCCAGGCCAGTCCATCGGCCTCAATGGCGCCTTTCCAGTCCTCGGCACGGGTATCCAAGGAAACCCCGATGATATTGAACCCTTTGTCTTTATACTTTTCGTAAACGGAGACAATGTTCGGGTTTTCAGCTCGACAAGGTTTGCACCAAGCGGCCCAAAAATCCACCAAGGTAAGTTTGGATTTATCGGTGACCTGGCTCAGGGCCAACATATCCCCGGTAGGCGTTGGTGCCGAAAAGTCAGGGGCCGTGGAGCCAACCTCGGTGGATTTCATTTTGTCCAACTGTTCCTTGATCTTTTTGCCGGGCTCGGTGGCCTTCATTTCTGGGGAAAGACCCTCGAAAAGTGACTTCACTTCATCCAAGGGAAGGGCCTTGCTCGCCATCAGGTTGCCGATGATCAATACGGAGATCAGTGCATTGGGATTGTTCTTTGCATAGTCCACGTTGAAGTTTTTGGCCTCTTCCTGGAATTCCATGAACTCCTCCCGAAGCGAGGTGACGGTGGCCGTATCCATTTGTTGGGCCGCTTCCCGCATGTCGTTCTGCATGGACATGGCCCTTTCGGACAATTTTCTCGATTCCTCCAAAAAATCCATGAACATCTCGTTCTGTTCGGTCCCTTTCAATTTTGCATAGTTCATACTGTCTTTTTGGAACTCCATTTCTATGGTGCCATTTTCCAGTACCACGGGAACGTTTCCACGATTGGCTTCCATAAAGATATAGTGCAGTTTGGGCTCCGCTTGGTTGCCCGTAAAGGTGAACATGCCATTTTCCACGGTGGCCGTATCCACTTCCACCAACTGGTTAAGGGTGTCCGTGGTCTTTAGAAAAACCTTGGCCCCATTCTCGGTCTCACCCGTTATTTTGCCGTTCAAGGTATATCCATTGGGGTCTGTGTTGCAAGCTGCCAAAAACAGTATTCCAAGGACAATCGCTGATATTTTTTTCATGTGTTGCTATTTAAGTCGCTAAGGTATTCATTCCATATGGCATAAAAAAACCCTTGGACTTCTATCGAGTGCCAAGGGTATGTAATTATTGGATATGACACATTAGAATTGATATCTAATCCCCAATGCAATGTCAAAATCAAAATCATTGTCGAACCCTTCGTAGCCCACTAGGCCTAGTTCAGGTCGGAAATCCAGCGATAAGAGCAGGGGAATGTCAAAATTGTATTCAATACCGATGTTACCGGCGGCGAATACAAAAAGACCATCATTGTCATCATCAAAATCTGGGTCAGGGCTGTCAAAGTCCACGCTTCCCAATCCACCACCTACGCCATAGTACCAGTTAAAGTCTCCGTCCAATGGACGTACCCATTGGTACACGCCGGTCAATTTGAACGCATCAAAATGTCGGCTATCGCGCCAGCCGAGGTCAAATTCCGCACGGTTGGAGCTTCCTATGGCTTTTTGATAGGAAATTTCGGCACCAAAGCCGTCGCTGTCACCCAATCGGAGCCCCAAGGCATGGTTGGAAATTTCCTGTGCACTCATGGATGCTGTTACAAACAAAAAAAGCGCTGCAAATAATGTGGTAATCTTCATGTGTTTCTCTTTTAAGTTAAAAATTAGAGATAGTTTTGTATTTACATTTACGTTTGAAAAAGCATTTTAGTTTCCAAAAATATTCCAAATTGGATAAAAACTTGTTGAAAAACCTTGCGGCTAGGCTGCAAGGAGACCTCTTGACCGATGATTTGAGCAGGGCCTTGTATGCGACCGATGCCTCCGTTTACCGCAAACTGCCCTTGGCAGTGGCCTATCCCAAGAATGCCAGTGATATCAAGACTTTGGTGGCTTTTGCCAGCGAAAATAAAATTGGGCTTATCCCAAGGACAGCGGGCACGTCCCTGGCAGGTCAATGCGTGGGAGATGGCATTGTTGTGGATGTCAGTCGTGAGTTCACGGAAATCATCGCATTTGATGAAAAAAAGAAGCAAGTGACCGTCCAGCCCGGGGTGGTGCGGGACGAACTCAACCAATATCTTAAACCGTTCGGACTGTTTTTTGGTCCCAACACCTCAACGTCCAATCGATGTATGATCGGGGGCATGGTGGGCAACAACTCTTCGGGCACCACATCCATCCAATATGGGGTGACGCGGGACAAAGTCGTGTCCATGCGCTGCGTTTTGTCCGATGGGAGCGAAGCTTTCTTTGGCGCTGTTTCAAAAGCAGAATTTGAAAAGAAGAAATCGGAACCCACACTGGAAGGAAAGATCTACGCCAGCTTGTTCGAGGAACTTTCCAACGAAGCGACCCAAAAAAACATTGAAAAAGAATTTCCAAAGCCCAGCATACACCGAAGAAATACGGGATATGCTGTGGACGAACTCCTCAAGAACGATATATTCGGAAATGGTCAGGAAGATTTCAACCTGTGCAAACTATTGTCTGGAAGTGAGGGCACGTTGGCCTTCACTACGGAGGTGACCCTACAGTTGGACGACCTGCCACCTCGTTTTTCCGCCATGGTCGCCACACATTATAGAACGCTGGAAGATTGTCTTATGGATGTTGCCCCGGTGATGCAGCACAATCTGCATACCTGCGAGATGATGGACAAGGTAATTTTGGACTGTACCAAGAACAACAGGGCGCAGTTGGCCAACCGTTTTTTTGTGGATGGCGACCCTGCAGCGATCTTGATGTTGGAAGTGCGGTCAAATTCCGATGAAGACCTTCAGAAACAATTGGAAGGGCTGTTGGCCACCATAGAAAAGTCGGGCCTAAGCTATGCCAGCCCCGTTCTTTTTGGGGATGATATCAACAAGGCAATAGAACTGCGCAAAGCGGGGCTTGGGCTGTTGGGCAACATGGTCGGGGACCGAAAGGCGGTGGCCTGTATCGAGGACACTGCGGTGGCTTTGGAAGACCTGAAGGATTTTATCGGGGAGTTTTCCCAGATCATGAAGGGATACCACCAAGATGCGGTGTACTACGCCCATGCAGGGGCAGGGGAGCTGCATTTGCGCCCCATCCTCAACCTCAAAAAGGCGGAAGATGTGGTCCTGTTCCGTTCCATCACGACCGATGTGGCCAAACTCACCAAAAAATACAACGGAAGTTTCAGTGGTGAACACGGCGACGGTATTGTCCGGGCCGAGTTTATCCCGTTGATGATCGGGGAGGAGAATTATGCCTTGTTGAAAAGGGTGAAGGCCCTTTTTGACCCCAATTACATCTTCAATCCCGGAAAAATAGTGGATGCCTTCCCGATGGATGAAAGCTTGCGCTATGTCGTGGACCGAAAAGAGCCCGAGATCAAGACCCTGATGGATTTTTCGGACAGTGAGGGAATCCTGAAAGCAGCCGAGAAATGCAACGGAAGTGGGGACTGTAGAAAGAGCCACCACATGAACGGTGCGATGTGCCCCAGCTATCAGGCCACCAAAAATGAAAAGGATACCACAAGGGGGCGGGCCAATGCGCTACGGGAGTTTTTGACCCATTCCGAAAAAGCCAATCAGTTTGACCATCAAGAACTTAAGCAGGTCTTTGACCTCTGCCTCAGCTGTAAGGCCTGTGCCAGTGAATGCCCCAGTAATGTGGACATCGCGGCACTGAAAGCGGAATTCCTCTACCAATACCAAGAGACGAACGGATACCCACTTCGGAGCAAATTGTTTGCACACAATACCCGTTTGAATGCCATGGGAAGCAAAATTTCGTGGTTGACCAATTCCGTGTATGATTCAGGTGTGTTGGGCGGATTGGTAAAGAAAATGGCCGGTGTGGCCCCGGAAAGAAGCTTGCCCAAAGTGTATCGGTTCAATTTTGAAAACCATCTGAACAAGTTCAAGGGGCAACCGACCAAAAAGAAGGTGGTGCTCTATGTGGACGAGTTTGTAAAATATTTGGATGTGGAAGTGGGCAGGGACGCCATAGAATTGCTCTGTAAATTGGGCTATGATGTGGAACTGTTCTATGCGGAAAGTGGTAGGACCTATCTCTCCAAAGGATTTTTGAAAGAAGCGAAAAGATTGGTGGACAAGAACATGGAAAAGTTAAAGCCCTATCTGGATGATGGTGTTGTCCTAGTAGGCCTCGAACCTTCCGCCATTCTCTCGTTTAGGGACGAGTATCAGCGTTTGCACCATGATAAGGAACTGTTGAAGAAATTGGCTGTCAACTCGCTGTTGATCGAAGAGTTTTTGGCTTTGGAAATTGCAGGAGGGCATATTACGTCAGATAGTTTCACAGAAGAAGCCCGCACGGTCAAGATCCATAACCATTGCCATCAGAAGGCGTTGAGCAACCAAAAAGTGACTTTTGATGTATTGAATTTGCCCAAAAACTACAAGGTATCCATCATCGCATCAGGTTGTTGCGGTATGGCGGGGTCGTTCGGGTATGAAAAGGAGCATTACGAAACCAGTATGCAAGTGGGGAACCTGAAATTGTTCCCTGCAGTGACCAAAAGCACCGAGGATACCATTATTGCGGCCAACGGCACCAGCTGTAGGCATCAGATCAAGGACGGCACCAAACGCGAGGCGCAGCACCCGGTCTCAATCCTGAGAGAAGCCTTGGTTGTCTAAGGTCTTCGTGTTCGGGGTTTCCTCCGCATCGTCGAGGTATTCTTCCGTCACGTCTTCCATATCCACTTCCTTGTCGGTGATGGAGGCGATGAGTTCGTTCATGTCCATTTCCTTGAGGTCCTCGTCCACAAAGAAAGGGGAGAGCCTATCGTGGTTGTAGTGGTAAATTTTCCAGCGTTTGAAGGAATACTCCAGCGCGGTCAGGTTTTCCACCCAATCCCCAGAGTTTAGGTAAGTGCAGCTTCCGTTCTTGTTCTCGTAGATCTCTTTTTTGGGTTGATGGATGTGGCCACAGATGACATAGTCATATCCATTTTCGATGGCGAGGTCCGCAGCGGTCCTTTCAAAATTGTTGATGTATTTCACCGCGCTTTTCACGCTGTTCTTGATGCGTTTGGACAAGGAATATTTTTCCCTTCCCATTTTCACCAACCACCAGTTCACGAAGCTGTTGATCACGATGAGCAGGTCATATCCATATCCGCCCAGTTTGGCAAGCCATTTGGCATTTTGGATGGACACGTCGAACACGTCCCCGTGGAATATCCATGCTTTTTTTCCATCCAGATTTAGGACCAACTTGTTGGAAATCTTAAAGTTGCCCATTGAAGTATCACTGAACTTACGGAGCATTTCATCGTGATTTCCAGTGATGTAGAATACTTCCGTGCCCCTTGAAGCCATCCCGATGATCTTTCGGAGCACTTTGAGATGGGAAGGGGGGAAATACCGTTTGCTGAACTGCCAAATATCAATAATGTCCCCATTCAAAATGAGCTTTTTGGGCTGGATGCTGTTCAGATATGCAATAAGTTCGTCGGCGTGACAACCGTATGTTCCTAGGTGGACATCGGAAATCACGGCCAATTCTATCTTCCTTTTTTTCAATCGTATAGGGTTTGACTGCAAATTAAAACAGTAGGTATAAACTTAAAATCAAATCCAGATCATCAATACATGACATTATTGTTAAAAAAACATCAATCGCTATCGCAAAATGTTACAATAACATTAAGTGTCCCCGTTGTTTTTGAATTCCAACGATAACATCTACCTTTGGAATCCGTACAATTTTATACCGAATGGCAGGAAATTCTTTTGGACAACTTTTTAGGCTCACCACCTTTGGTGAATCGCACGGAAAGGCCCTTGGGGGCGTAATCGATGGTTGTCCTGCCGGGATACCGTTGGATGTAGATCAAATCCAAGCGGAACTGGACAGAAGAAAACCCGGACAATCTGCCATTGTCACCCAACGCAAGGAACCCGATACCGTGGAGATTTACTCCGGTATTTTTGAAGGAAAGACGACGGGAACCCCCATCGGTTTTGCCATCCACAACACCAACCAAAAATCCCAGGACTATTCCCATATCAAGGACTCTTACCGCCCGTCACATGCCGATTATGTGTACGATCAAAAATATGGCTTCCGTGATTACCGAGGAGGAGGCAGGAGTTCGGCCAGGGAAACGGCAAGTAGGGTAGTGGCAGGGGCCATTGCAAAGCAATTCTTGAACGGAATCCAAATAAATGCCTTTGTCAGCCAAGTTGGGGAAATGAAATTGGACAGACCCTACCAAGAACTCGATTTTTCCCAGATCGAGTCCAATCCTGTCCGTTGCCCCGATAAGGAAATGGCCCAGCAGATGGAAGAATACATCAAGGCCATAAAAAAAGAAGGGGATACCATTGGCGGGGTGATCACCTGTGTGATTCAAAATGTACCGGTCGGTCTTGGAGAACCCGTTTTCGATAAGCTCCATGCCCGTTTGGGAGAGGCCATGCTGTCCATCAACGCTGTGAAGGGGTTTGAATATGGCAGTGGGTTCGAAGGCGTGAAAATGAAGGGCAGCCAACACAACGATGCCTACAACACGGATGGGACCACCCAGACCAATCGGAGCGGGGGAATCCAAGGAGGCATCAGCAATGGTATGGACATATACTTCAACGTAGCCTTCAAGCCGGTAGCGACCGTACTTCAATCCTATGAGACCATCAACAAGGAAGGGGAGAAGGTCATGGCCCAAGGCAAGGGCAGGCACGATCCCTGTGTGGTGCCTAGGGCGGTGCCGATTGTGGAGGCGATGGCCGCTTTGGTGCTTGCCGATTACGCCCTTTTGGCGCGTACCAACAAAATCTGAGGGCATTTTAGGGAGTTTCAGGGCAAAATAGTATCTTCCTCTCCTAAAAATCACTTATGCGTAAATTAGAATTACATTGGCAAATCCTTATCGGGATGCTTTTGGGTATTCTCTTCGGTTTTGCAATGACCTACGTGGATTGGGGCAAGGATTTTGTTTCCGATTGGATCCAACCCCTGGGTACGATCTTCGTGAAATTGCTCAAACTGATTGCCATTCCCCTTATCGTGGCATCCCTCGTAAAAGGCATCTCCGACCTCAAGGACATTTCAAAATTCAGGAATATAGGGCTGCGTACCATCGGCATCTATATCATCACCACGGTTTTTGCCATTTCCATTGGTCTTGTACTGGTGAATTTGATGCAGCCGGGCAATGGAATCTCGCAGGAAACCGTACAAAAATTGACGGATACCTACGCTGGCGATGCCGGTGTGACCTCAAAAATCGAAGAGGCGTCGAGACAGAAGGACAGTGGGCCCTTACAGTTTTTGGAGGACATGGTGCCCGATAATGCCTTTGCCGCCATGAGCGACAACGGTTTGATGCTCCAGGTCATCTTTTTCACCATCTTTTTGGGCATTTCCATGTTGTTGATCGGCGAGGAGAAGGCAAAACCGTTGAAGGATTTCTTTGATTCCATGAACGAAGTGGTGCTCAAGATGGTAGACCTCATTATGCTCACCGCACCGTATGCCGTATTTGCCCTTTTGGCCGGGGTTGTGGTCTCTTCAAGTGACCCCGATCTTTTGTTGGCCTTGTTGAAATATGCCCTCGTGGTGGTGCTTGGTTTGGCCTTGATGATTGTTTTTTACTGCATCATGGTGTCTGTTTTCACCAAGAAAAACCCATTATGGTTCTTGAAGGAGATGAGCCCAGCCCAATTGTTGGCCTTTTCCACCAGTTCCAGTGCAGCAACACTGCCCGTGACCATGGAAAGGGTGGAAGAACACATCGGTGTGGATAAGGAAGTGTCCAGTTTTGTGCTGCCCGTCGGGGCGACCATCAACATGGACGGTACCAGTCTCTACCAAGGTGTGGCCGCGGTCTTCATTTCACAGGCATTGGGCTTTGACCTTACCTTCACTGGTCAACTGACCATAGTGCTTACCGCGCTGTTGGCCTCCATTGGATCGGCGGCAGTACCCGGTGCAGGAATGGTGATGTTGGTCATTGTGTTGGAATCCATTGGTTTTCCTTCGGATAAACTCGCCATTGGTCTGGCACTCATCTTTGCAGTTGACCGACCTTTGGACATGTGCCGTACCATTGTGAACGTTACGGGCGATGCCACAGTTTCCATGATGGTGGCCAAATCCGTGGGCAAGCTAGGAGATCCAAAGGTGAAGAACTGGGACGATAACCTGAAAAAGTAGCAAAAAACCTTGGTAAGCTATGCTTGACGGAGGAACAATCAAACGTTTTGTTCCCAAAAAGCTATGTGCATTTGAAAAAGAAAGAGTATGGTCGGTGAAAAACAAGCAGAACAACTGGTACAACAATATCCCTATGTGTTCGAGATAGATGCCAATCTGGACCGATTGGTACGGAAGATAGAGTTGCTGAGCTACATCAACCCACAGAACATTGAAAAGGAAAAGCAGCGGTTCTTTGCCTCAAAATATACTGTGGAACCAGAGTTCAAGTATCCCAAACTCAAGTTCGACCCCTATAAACTGCACCGGCTCTTTTTTTCCCAACGTTTGGAACGGATACGGAACGAACATCTCCGCAAGCTTTACCAAGATGTCATTTACTACTATTCCAACATGGTGCAGTGCATCGAGACCATAGGGAAAAGCAGGAATTTCTATTACAATTCGTTGCGGGTCTATGGGAGTCCTACCGAAAAAGATGTGCAGAATGCCCGTTTCATCCTTCATTTTGCCGATGAGCCAATGGTTCCCGACATGGAGAAGGTATTCTCGGCCGAGGAGGCCCGCAGCTATTTTGAGGATTTTGTGCAGCAGTACAATTTTCCGTTGAACATCAGATATTCCACCAGCATCGCCGCAGAGGCCATGGTGAGCAACAGTACCCAATCGTTGTTGATCAAAAAGAACACCAAGTTCAGCAAGAACCAATTGCTTACCCTTGCCAACCATGAGATCGGCGTGCATTTGGTGACCACCTACAACGGTCTGCAACAGCCCCTGAAGATTTTTTCCAACGGCTTGCCCAAAAATGTGGAGACCCAGGAAGGATTGGCGGTTTTCAGCGAGTATATGGGTGGTGCTCTGACGCTAAAGCGCCTTAAGGAAATTGCCTATCGGGTGTTGGCCGCCGATAGTTTGATCAAGGGTTACACGTTTGCCGATACGTTCGACCTGATCCACGGGCAGTACAAACTGAACCGGGACGATGCTTTTACCATCACGCTTCGTGCTCATCGGGGTGGGGGCTTTACGAAAGACCGCCTTTACCTCAGCGGACTGCGAAAGATCTACAAGCGTTACCAAAGGGAAGAGTCCATGGATGTGCTGCTAACGGGCAAGGTGGCCCTGGAGTACGAGGAAACCATCAACTACCTGAAAGGGTTGGGATTGGCACACCCCATCACCCATAAAAGTTATTCGTTCGACCAGAAATTGAATACCAACAAGACCTTGGATTTTATCTTGAACAACTTGAAATAACAGGGTTCTCGATACATTTTCCTTGTACCTTCGAACTGACAAGTGTTCAAAATCGAGTTTGTCACTTCGAGTGATTTTCGAAGAAAATTGTATCGAGAAGTGTTTCTGCACGAATCAATTTATAGGGATGGGATTTTGACTGAGATAGTACTCATGGTTCTCGATACATTTTCCCATCACTTCGTTCCAGGAAAACACTCGAACTGACAAGAGGTAATGTTGTGGTGTCACTTCGAGTGATTTTCGAAGAAAATTGTATCGAGAAGTAGTTGAAGCATTTATGAAAGTGTATTGTGTTTACATATTATTATGCTCGGACAACACTTATTACACAGGTGTCACGTCTGACTTGATGGGCAGACTGGAATCCCATCAAATGGGAAAATATAAAGGCAGCTATACCTACTCTAGACGTCCCGTCAAATTGGTTTACCATTGCGAATTTACCGACCCCGAAATGGCCATAACATTTGAAAAACGTATCAAGAAATGGTCGAAACAGAAAAAGAAGGCGCTTATTGATGGTGAATATGATGAGTTGCCCAATCTCTCCAAGAAAAAGTTTGGACTCTTGGTTCTCGATACATTTTCCCTTCACTTTGTTTCGGGAAAACACTCGAACTGACAAGAGGTAATGTTGTGGTGTCACTTCGGGTGATTTTCGAAGAAAATCGTATCGAGAAGTGTTCTTGCACGGATTAATTTATCGGAATGGGAGTTTTGACTGAGATAGGACTTATGGTTCTCGATACATTTTCCCTCCACTTTGTTTCGGGAAAACACTCGAACTGACAAGAGGGAATCTTGAGGTGTCACTTCGAGTGATTTTCGAAGAAAATCGTATCGAGAAGTATTACTGTGCAGAATCAAAATTGGATTGTGGCTTAATTTGAAATTGAGGGTTCACGATACATTTTACCTTCACTTTGTTTCAGAAAAACACTCGAACTGACAAGTGGTAATGTTGCGTTGTCACTTCGAGTGATTTTCGAGGAAAATTTTATCGAGAAGTATTACTGTGCAGAATCAAAATTGGATTGTGGCTTAATTTGAAATTGAGGGTTCTCGATACATTTTCCCTTCACTCTGTTTCGGGAAAACACTCGAACTGACAAGTAATAATGTTGTGGTGTCACTTCGAGTGGTTTTCGAAGAAAATCGTATCGAGAAGTAGTTGAAGATTTACCCCAAAAACTTGGCCCTCAACTCAGGGGTGGGAACCATGCAGGCATCTTTCTTGCCATACCATTTGTAGCGGTTGCGTGCCACAAAGTCGTACACCACATCCCGAATGGATTTCGGGATCCATGTAAAGACCGCGGACAGTTTCCAAAGGCCGCCCAAGTGCTGCGCAATTTCGAGGGCCGCATCGGATTTGGTGAAATAGGCCACTCCGGGCTCAATCAAGATAATGGAATCCACATGGCTGGTGTCGATACCCCGCTCACGGACCAGTTGTTGGCCCACCTCGCTTTGCAGCGAAGCATAGCGGAACAGGTCTTTTTTGTCCCGTTTGATCACAAACAGCACACTGTTGTTGCAGAGGTTGCAGACCCCATCGAAAAGAATGATTTTTTTTCCGTTTTCCACCATAGTGTTTGAACCCATTTTAAGGGACACTACAAAGATACGGGAGTTTGGGATTATGAGGCGAGGGATAGTTGTATAAGATACTTGCGGCTTTTCCAAGCCGTTTCCGCTGTTTCGGAAATAGGGTGGTAGCTTCTGATTTTTTGAAAAAATAGGTCAACGCTCATGTCCCAATGGTTTGGAGGTAATGCTAAAGATAGGCATCTGTTTTGAATGGGTTGTGCCGTCTGACAGCAATACTAAAGTGTTGGATTGTATGGGTATGGTTTGTTGTCGGTTCAACAAAGTGTAGTTAGGGATTCAATTATCTTTCACATTCATTGTGGCACTGATGTTTATTCATATTTAGGCATTATTTCGTATTATAATTATACAATGTGGCTGCTGGTTTTTTAGTTCGCTAAAATAACTTCTACATTAAAATTGTGTTCGCCCTTTATTCTGTCGCCATTCAAGTCATTAAAATTTGAAACATCACGAGTCTTTTTGTAAGGGTCGTAAACAAAGCAAAATAGCTTTCTCAACCATTTACATTCGTGGTATGATTCAAAATCTGCTTTTAATTGTTCTATGAAATGCGTTTCGTTTGAATCCTTCTCTTTAATCATTTTTACTTCCACTAAAATTCTTTCTTCCCTTATTATCAAGTCGATTTTAGTTGTTTTTGCTCCAACTTTACCAATGGCATCTTCATCCCGCAAGTTTGGAAATACCGATTTAAGTATCACATACAAAATATCCTGCACGTCATATTCATCTTCAATTTCAAAATTGGGATGGTCTTTTCTTCGGTTCTTGATAATCTTCTGAATAGCATTGCTGAAATTATTCAAAATATCCCTTACCACTTCATCAGCAGACTTATTGATATATCTTATGTTTAGCAAAGCACTTTCAATATCTTCTAAAAGAATTTGCAACTGAACATCAATGTCGGTTCCCGATGTAACAGCTTGCAATGCAGTATTCAGTTCTGTCTCACTGACTGTGTCTATGTCAAAAACTGTTTTAATTAAAACGGCTAAGGGTTGATTTTGCAACGCTTTAACTTCGTTCTCTAATAGAGGTTTTAGAGTTGGTTCAATTTTGGTCAGAAAGTATTTTTGCTTTAAATCACTTTGCTGATATTTTTCTTTGAGTTGTTGGCTCAATTCACTTTTTGCAGATAAGTACAAGCCAGCTAATTTGTAAACATTGGAAATTGCACTTAGCCCCTTTATTGGGACTTTTGATATGATAGAAACAATTTTAGAAACTTCAACGCTTTCTTTTTTATAGCCAATTAAAGCAATTTCTTCATCAGGACTTAATTCAAATGAATAGTTTGGCAATTCCTTGAAAGATTGAACATACAGATAGGCGGCCAATTCAATATTCTTGTATTGAATTAACTTCGTCCTGTTATGCTTTAATATCTCTCTTAAATAAACCATAGTTTTTCGCTTACTGCTTTTAATCTTTCATAATCCCAACCCTCTACTTTTTTGAGTTCTTCGGTCATTCTTGCCATTAAAGATGGATACATTATCGTAACTGTTCTTTTTGAAGGCATATAACTTCTATGCGACAAATGTGAAAACCAATAAACCTGTTTTGCTATGTAGAACAAACTTGTGAAGGTAGAACGCTTATCCAAATCAATTTTCAAGGGCAAATCACTCTTGCTTACAAAATGAAGCAAAGCAGAATGTTTACTTAATTGAATGTATGTTCCTTGGTTGATGTCATTTCTTCCATCATTGTAATACAATCTAAAATTATGACCATACGCCAAATGAACCAACGCAAATTCAAAATTGTAATTTGCCAATCTCTCTTTTAAGCCATTAATGGCTTTTATTTCATATTCTTCACTGGCTGACTTGAACAAATGAAAAATCAAGCGGAATGTGCCAGATTTGCTCATTTCTTCAACCAATGGCTTTAATGTTTTGTAAAGATGATTTTCCAAATTTTCAGCATAATTGGCAAATGAAGAGAGGGGAGAACAATCTCCCGTCATATATCTGCCGTCATTATGAAAAACTTGTGCTATACCTAAAACAAACTGACAATTTTCTGATAATGTAGAGCCAATGCCAATTACTAACTCGTCCTTTAGTTTGTCCTCCTTTTCAATTGTCCAAGCTGTACCGCCAAGTTTTGCATAAGAGTTTAATGCAATGTTGGTCATTGTAAAGCCATTCAAATTCTGTCTGATTGTTTCTATTTGAACATCCTGAGTTGGAATGCCATTGCCTATAAACTTTGCTTTACAGACGTAATACGGTGAATTATTCGGACTTAACTTTTCTTGGGCTTCATTTACGATTACATAAATCAAATCGCACTTTTGTAAAGCCTCATCATAAAGCACTTCTTTGTAATTTTCTAAATCTTTTCCTGCTATTGTTTTAAAATGAAAGTTTAAAGAGTTGAAATGGAAAACCTCTTTTAGCTTTGCTTCAATTTTCTTTACAAAACCTTCTGTTTCGCCCTGATATTCAGAAGGACAAATCACACCAATATTGATTTGCTTGTTTTGGTAAAGTTCCAATGAATACGGCTGATAAGCCTTAACCATTTCATCATATTTAAAGAGCTTTTGTGTGTTCTTTCGGTTACTATAAAAATATCTCTGTGGCTTTCCAATGATTTCAGACTTTACCAATTCATCTTCAAAGGGCAAATACTTTTTAGAAATAGCATTTATTTCTAGTCCAAAAGGCAATTTAATTTCCGCTCTATTTTTATCTAGCCATTTGTAAAAGCCGTCAATTACAGCAAAGCATTTTGAGTTTTTGTTCTCCTCACTAATTATTTGGTCATATTTGGTTGTTGCTCCTTTGGTTTCTAAAAAACGTTTTATTGATTGTCTGTTTGCAAAGATTCTATCATCATCACCTTTTAATCCTTTAATGTCAATACCGTATTTTTCAAACTCTGCCTTGCTCCAAGTAAAAGAGTTTTTGAGTGAAGTAGATAACGAAAAGCCCAATAACAGTTTATTTTCTTTAAAAAAGAAATAAGGTGAAAAATGCACAATTCTGTTGACAGATAAACCTTCAATACTTCCATTTAAAACATCTTTCGGGGAGATTATTTCCCAAGAGTTTGAATGTTTATTCTTGAATATCCGATAACCTTTGGGTTCTACGAAATCAATAATAGACCTTTCTAAAATTTTGGAAAGCACCTTTGGTTTCTCAGTAAAGTGAACTTTTATTGATATGGTATTTTCTGGAAGTTCAGACTCACTAGATCTCTTCCAGAGTAATATTTTATCATTGTCACGATAGAATGATAGGTTTGGAAAATCTTCTTTTAATCTAATGTAAGCTTCTTTTGAAGCATATAGGCTGTATTCAATTGAATCAATTGAAGTAGCATTTTTAGTAATATCTATTTGATAGAAGTTTAAAAATAATCCACTCATTTAATTTTCCTTCAGTATAATTTAATTTCCATTGTACCTGATGGCAACGTTAAAATTTGACTAATTTTATTGAGTTACACTTATATACACCATACTAAGTTCGGCGCAAATCCCAAATTTCGCTGAAATTTCCTTCAAATCGTTGTCAAAACCAATCCAATTCTCAACCATGTTATCAACACTAACCCGTTGGCACAGATAGGATTGCAGTTGCTGTTCTTTCCCAAACCCGCATAAGGCAGATTTTCCGTTATTTTGTAATCCAACAAAACACACACCTATGGAATCACCCAACTGGCAGACCGCCATGGAATTTGAGGACATCACCTATAAAAAATGCAACGGTGTGGCCCGTATTGCATTTAACCGCCCGGATATACGCAATGCCTTCCGGCCCAAGACCACCAGCGAACTGTACAAGGCCTTTTACGATGCGCAGGAGGACACCAGCATTGGCGTGGTATTGCTCTCCGGCGAGGGACCCTCATCCAAGGACGGCAAATGGGCCTTCTGTAGTGGGGGCGACCAAAAAGCGCGTGGACAACAAGGGTATGTGGGTGAGGATGGCTATCACCGTCTGAACATCCTGGAAGTGCAGCGCCTGATTCGTTTTATGCCCAAAGTGGTGATTGCCGTAGTGCCCGGTTGGGCCGTTGGGGGAGGGCACAGCCTGCATGTGGTCTGCGACATGACCTTGGCCAGTAAGGAACACGCCATTTTTAAACAGACCGATGCCGATGTCACCAGTTTTGATGGGGGGTACGGTTCGGCCTATCTTGCCAAGATGGTGGGACAGAAAAAAGCACGTGAAATTTTCTTTTTGGGACGAAACTATTCCGCGCAGGAAGCCTATGAAATGGGCATGGTGAACGCCGTGATCCCACATGACGAGCTGGAGGACACCGCCTACCAATGGGCGCAGGAAATCCTGGAAAAGTCACCGACGTCCATCAAAATGCTGAAGTTCGCCATGAACCTCACGGACGATGGGATGGTGGGGCAACAGGTCTTTGCAGGGGAAGCGACCCGTTTGGCCTACATGACCGACGAGGCCAAGGAAGGTCGCAATGCCTTTTTGGAAAAGCGCAAACCCGATTTTGGCAAGGACAAGTGGATTCCGTAATTCATTGTTTATTTAATAAAGATTCTTCGCTCTGCTCAGAATGACAAATTATTCGACTTATTCATGCAATTCCTGCCTGCATTTCGACAGCCCTTCGACTGCGCTCAGGCTGACGTCTCAATGACTACGGCAGGCAGGCGTGTCAACAGAGACCATAGAGAATAGATGATAGAAAATAGACCTTTCTTCTGAATCAAAAGAGCCATTAGTGTCATTCGTGCAATTGGTGTCCATCAGGAATGTACAAAACCAAAAAGAGCCTTGCCACTTGGGTCAAGACTCTTTTACGAGAACACTATATGAAAATGAAAAAAATTACTTTCAGAATTAATTACATCGTAAATGTACCACCGATATACCCACAAATGAAATTATTGTTGTGAAGTTCCTCGGAATTGTGGTCATTCCGTGTTTTTTTGAAATCCATCCCGTTTTTTCTGATTTTGAATAGACAGTGAAGAGATTCTTCGCTCTGCTCAGAATGACAAGCTATTCGAGTTATTCCTGCAAATTCGCGTGTCAACGCAGACCATAGAGAATAGATGATTGAAGATAGACCATTTTTCTGAATCAAAAGAGCCATTCGTGTCATTCGTGCAATTCGTGCCTGCATTTCGACAGCCCTTCGACTGCGCTCAGGGTGACAACTCAATGACCACGGCAGGCGTGTCAACGGGGACAGTAGAAAATAGATGATAGAAAATAGATCATTCTTCTAAATCAAAAAAAGCCATTAGTGTCATTCGTGCAATTCCTGCCTGCATTTCGACAGCCCTTCGACTGCGCTCAGGGTGACAACTCAATGACCACGGCAGGCAGGCGTGTCCACCAGGAATGTACAAAACCAAAAAGAGCCTTGCCACTTGGGTCAAGACTCTTTTACGAGAACACTATATGAAAATGAAAAAATTACTTTCAGAATTAATTACATCGTAAATGTACCACCAGTGTTCCCGCAAATGAAATTATTGTTGTGAACTGTCCCGTTGTTGTGGTTAGGTTCCACTTTTATACCATCAGCTCGATTTACGGTACGGCTTTCACGATGTTTGACAGTATGCCGTTGACATCAAAATAGGGTTCTTCGGCCAATCCGGTCCGCACGACCACCAAATCCTTCGAAGGGATCATGAACACATGCTGCCCTTCATACCCATTGCAACTGAAGAGGTCTTTGGGTACATCGGGGTATTTCCCTTCGGCGTTCAACCAAAAGTGGGCCCCATAGGTACCGTTTGAATGGATGGTGGGCGTAGTGATGTAGTCCACCCATTCCGGGGCGAAGACCTGTTCACCATTCCAGTTCCCTTTATTGAGGTACAATTGTCCAAAACGGGCCCAATCGCGCGTACTGGCCCAGGCGTAGGACGAGCCCACATAATTACCGGCGATGTCGGCCTCGAGGACCATGGACTGCATCCCTATTTTATCGATAAGGGCCGCGTAGGGAAAATCCAGATATTCCTGATGGCTCCTGAACTGCTGGCGGAGGATTCCCGAAAGCAGGTTGCTGGTGCCTGAGGAGTAGTTCCAGATTTCCGTGGGTTTTGCAATGGCTTTTTTATCCTTTTGGGCTTTTGTCATATCGCTGTCCAGGAACAGCATTCGGGTCACATCGGAAATGGTGCTGTAGTCCTCGTCCCATTCCAGTCCGCTCTGCATGCGAAGCAGGTGGTCCAAGGTGATGTTCTTTCGTTCATCATCCTTCCATTCGGCAATGGGGGCAGGCCAATCCATCTCCAGTTTCCCTTGGTGTTCCAGAATCCCAAAACAAGTGGCCAATACACTCTTTGTCATGGACCAACCCAAAATAGGCGTATCCTTGTCAAATCCATCGATGTACCGCTCCGCGATCAAATGTCCTTTGTACAATACTAGAAAAGTTCGGGTTTTCTGTGTTTCAGGATTGGCAAAGGCCATGGCCACCGCTTTGTTGATCAAATCCATGTCCACTTCCGGCAAAATGGTGTCCAAGGGGTCCGCCTGTCCGTAGGGATAGGGGATGGTATCCTTTTTTTGGTTTCGATTGGGGCGAATGGTGAGTTTTGTTGGGTCATAATCGTCATTCACCAACACGGCGCCAAGGCCATCACGGTAGACCGCGGTGCGTTTCATCAGGCCATAGACCGTGGCAGAGGCCGCTTCCTTGCTCTCGTCCAGTTCGGTGGACGCCAGCTCAATCAAAGGGGCCTTGTTGTCAAATTGGTTCATGCTTGCCGCGGAGCGGTGGGCCACATAGACCCCCGAAGCCACATTTTTGGCCGCATAACCGGAAATAATGTTCAGTTTGGGGTAGTTCAGATAAACGACCACTCCTATGATCAGGACTAGGAGCAGCAAAACACGCTTCAGTAGTTTCATGGTTTTGGATGTATTTGTAACTTTCTGCTCCTAAATATAAACATTAAACATATGTCCAACATCGGGTTGATCATCGAAGAACGCAGCAGGGATATCGGTGACTTTTTGGTAGGGCGTCTCATCCCGTTTCGAAAAAAACGGATGATAGGCCCCTTCATCTTTATAGATCATATGGGCCCAACGCAACTGGGTCCCTCAAAATACATGGATGTGGACCAGCATCCGCACATGGGGCTTTCCACCCTGACCTTTATGTTGGAGGGCGAGATCATGCACGAAGATGGTCTGGGCACCCATCAACGCATACGTCCGGGGTCGGTGAACTGGATGACAGCCGGAAAAGGGGTGACCCATACCGAACGAACACCACCTGACCTGAGAAACGGTAAGACATTCACCGCCCATGGCTACCAGATTTGGGTGGCCCTGCCCAAGGAATTGGAGGATATGGAACCGCAATTTCACCATATTGAGGGGAAAGACCTTCCCAAATGGACCGATGCCAGTGCAGCATTCACCTTGATCGCTGGCGATGGATATGGAAAAAAATCCCCTGTTCCCGTGCATTCCGACCTTTTTATGGTCGAGATCAAGAATACCGATGAATACACCTTGAACGTCAACGGCAACCTGAAAGGGGAAATAGGCATCTGCATTGTGGAGGGAAGCATCAAAGCTTGTGGCGAAACGGTGGAAAAAGGGAACATTCTGGTCTCCAAAGTAGAGGATACCTGCAACATCATCTTGGAACCGAATACCCATTTGTTGCTGTTTGGCGGAGAGGCCTTCCCGGAAGAGCGATTCATTTATTGGAACTTTGTGTCATCCAGCCAAGAGAAGATCGAACAGGCCAAAAAGGCATGGGCGGATAAAACGTTCCCTATGATGGAAAATGACGACACCTATGTGCCGCTTCCGTCCTAAAGCACAATAATATGTACCTTTAGGTACAACACCGAACCTATTGAAAAAAATACTCCTCAGTTGTATGATGGTCGTTTCCTGTGCCAAAGCGCCGGAAACCCCGCAGCCGGACTCGCACCAATGGTATGGGCACCAGGTCACGGCTTCGGCATACAACTCCGTGTTCTGGCAAACGGACAGCATCAATCCTTCCGTGGCCGCTTGGGGCGATACCCTAAAACCGGGAATGAAGAGTATTGCCGTGTCCAGGGACCTCATCAAACTGGGGCTGACACACAATACCATGGTGAAAATCGATACTTTTCCGGATACGTTCTATGTCAAGGACAAAATGCATTGGCGTTGGCGGAACCGGATAGATATTTACATGGGAAAGGATATACAAAAAGCTAGGGAATGGGGCAGAAAAAAACTGATGATCTGCTATGCCGTTCCGGTGGACACCACAAATGTTACCTTAGGCACTTTTGATTAATGCATTATAATTTGAAAAATCTATAGGTTTTGAAAAGCACTGGAATTGCACAAGGTTATTATGTTACTTGGTTATTCAGATGGTACGTTTTAATAACCCGTGCCTGCAGTAGGCTGGCAATAATCAGTAACTCAATAACTCTCAAGTTGATGGTGTTTTCAAAAACTGAATGTCTTTAATGAATCATATGTATTTCAACAAAAAGAACCATAAATGAAGAAAATTGGACTGATTGCATTATCAACACTGCTATTCGGGGCCTGCGGCTCCCAAAAAGATATCGTGGACATCCCTATCATTTTTGATGACCAACGCATTGAACTCACAGAAGAATATATGGCCCAACGCTATGGCCTGGAAAATGATTCCACCCAGATTGTCCCTAAAATGGTGGTGCTCCACTGGACGGCGATCCCTTCGTTAAAAAAATCCTTTCAGGCGTTCAACAGGTCCACATTGCCCAATTGGCGGCCCGATCTGGAAAATGTGAGCGGTCTCAATGTCTCTTCCCATTTTTTGGTGGACCGGGACGGGACCATTTACCGATTGATGCCCGAAACCACCATGGCCAGACACACCATCGGCCTCAATCATTGCGCCATTGGTATTGAAAATGTAGGGGGAGGCCAGGAACTCCCGTTGACCAAACAACAGTTGAAGGCCAATATTTTCCTTGTAAAATACCTGGCTTCCAAATACGATATCGAATATGTCATCGGACACCAAGAATACACCCAGTTTGAAGGCCATCCGCTCTGGCTGGAAGTGGACGATGGATACCGCACCACAAAGACCGATCCCGGTATGGATTTTATGGGGAAAGTGCGAAAAGCCACGAAAAAATTTAACTTTAAACCTGTTCCAAAAAGTTAGGAAATGTAATCTAAGTATACTGGTTATTAAGTTATTGGATTATTTAACCATATGCAACATATCAACAATCAGTAACTTAGTAACTAAATAACTAAATAACCTGTAGTGAACATAAATTGCAGGGCTGTAATCTTTAATTTGATAACAAACTATGATCAGAAATATATTATCACTGGCAATTGCCTTCCTATCACTATCGGTTGGTGCCCAAGATGCACTCACCTCCAAACTTTATGAAACGTATGATCAGTTCAAGGAACCTAGCCTGGGAAAAAGACGCATCAAGCACAGTGATATCCAGCCCCTGATCCAAAAGATCAAGGCCAATCCCAAGTTTGAGGTGCAGAAAGTAGGGGAGTCCATTCAGGGGCGCGACCTACACTTGATTAGCGTGGGAACGGGCAATGAGAATATTTTCCTATGGTCGCAGATGCACGGGGACGAACCCACGGCGACACAGGCCATTTTTGACATCCTCCATTTTTTGGACGCACCGGATTTCAAGGAAGAAAAGGAGGTGATCCTTTCCCAGTTGAAGCTTCATTTTTTACCTATGGTAAATCCCGATGGGGCGGAGACCTTCCAGCGTAGAAATGCGTTGGGCATAGACATCAACAGGGATGCGCTGCGGCTGCAATCGCCCGAAGGACAGGTACTCAAGCGTATCCGCGACAGTCTGGATGCCAGTTTTGGGTTCAACCTGCACGACCAGAGCAAATACTACAACGCGGAACGTACCGCAAAGCCGGCCACCATTTCCTATCTGGCAACGGCCTATAACTATGAAAAGGATATCAACGAAGTGCGGGCCAATGCCATGAAGGTGATCGTGTATATGAACAAGATCATCCAAAATTATGCACCGGGCCAGGTGGGAAGGTACAGCGACGATTTTGAGCCAAGGGCCTTTGGGGACAACATTGCCAAGTGGGGCACCAGCCTCATCCTGATCGAATCCGGAGGTTACACCAATGACCCCGAAAAGCAGGAAATCCGTAAACTGAACTACGTGTCCATTCTGTCGGCATTATACACCATTGCCAAGGGCACTTACAAGGATATCCCTGTTGAGGATTACGAAAAAATTCCCCACAACGACCGTCAATTGTTCGACCTGAAGATCGAGAACGCCACTTATGAACTTTTGGGGAAGGACTATATCATTGACCTGGGCATTTTCCGGAACGAGGTGGACCTGAACGGACATGATGATTTTTATTATAGGGGTTCGGTGGGTGACCAAGGCGATCTTTCCACTTTTTATGGGTACGAGACCTTTGACGCCACAGGGTATAAAATTGTGCCCCCAAAAATGGCTTCGGCGGACAATATCTCTAAACCCTTACAATTGCTTAACGAGGGCGTGGCCTATGTCAAAACTGCCCTGCCCGAAAAAAAGGCCTATACGGAAGCCCCGTTGTTTTTGGTGGACCAGGATTTTGAACTGCGTCCTTTTGGACTGTGGCCCGGGGCAAACCCCACCTTCTTTTTGGAAAAGGATGGTAAGCTGACCCATGCCGTTATCAATGGATCGCTCTTGGATCTGTCCAAGCCCATTGAAGAGCAGAATTTCGGGAATGGGTTGATTGTTCGTTAATACCCATAATGAAAAGTGAGCGTTGACCCATGTAAGAGCAACAAGGTCAGCATGATCAATAATGCCGAAACAATGCTGAGGAACAACGCCACCACGATGCCTTTGAAAGTGCTGTGAAGTGGACCGATGGCACTGTTTTGAATGATTTCCTTTACGAGATCCATAGTGTTTTGAGTTTGATTTTCTTGCGGTCGTTAGTAGGTATTTGGTCGTCGTTTGTATATATGGAACAACTGTTGGGCTAAAAACCCTATATTTTTGATTGTTTTGTAGGGATTTACATAACTTGACCTTTTTTAATCAAACTAATATTTATGAAAAAATTGATTCTATCTACGGCCCTGTTTGCCCTGGCCTTTCAATGGGGTTGGGCGCAAACGCCTACCAAAGACCTGTTCAATGGTGAAAATTTGGACGGTTGGGTCATGCATGGTGATGAAAAGTGGTTTGTGGAGAACGGCGAACTGATCTGTGAGAGTGGCCCCAAGGCCGACTACGGCTACTTGTCCACCAAGGATTTCTACAAGGATTTTGAACTTTCCTTGGAGTTCAAACAAGAAGCCGATGGCAACAGTGGGGTTTTTATCCGTTCCACTTTTGAAGGGAACATCGTCAGTGGATGGCAAGTAGAGGTGGCCCCTCCAGGGCTGCATACGGGCGGCATCTATGAATCCTATGGCCGTAATTGGCTTGCCATACCGGAACCTGAAAAAGAGAAGGTATTGAAAATGGGGGAGTGGAACACGTTCAAGATCCGCGTGAACGGCCCAGATGTGATCACTTGGTTGAACGGAGTGGAAATGGTACACCTGACCGATGAGATCATTGGAAAAGGAGAAGGAGCCATTGCCCTTCAGATACACGATGGCGGCGGCATTAGGGTGAAATGGAGAAACATCAAAATCAAACCTGCGGAAGTCGAATAAAAAACAAAGCCCGATACTTTTAGTATCGGGCTTTTGATTGATAATGGTCCGTATTATTTTTTTCTGGGGGTCACCACAAAGCTTCTGTACTCAATGGGTCCGTGGTCTCCTTGGATCATGAACGGTCCAGGTTCCCCTTCCTTACTGTCCAACGCTCCTCCCGTTATTCCAGGAATGGTGGCGTCCGTGATTACGGTCTTTCCGTTCAAGGTCACTGTGACCCTTCTGCCGATCAGGGTAATGTCATACGTCTGCCATTCTCCCGCATCTTTGGCCGCATTCTCATTGGGCTCCAAGAAACCATACACGCCTCCAATATAAATGTCCATAGGGTCCAACCCCTTGTCATCTTCTATTTGGAGTTCATATCGGCCGCGAAGATAGATACCGCTATTGCTCCCTTTGGGGTAGCGGAATTCCACGTGTAGTTTGAAATCCTCGAATTTTTCGTCCGTGATGAGGTTGGAACCCGATTCTGGGCTGGTCAAGGTACCATCCTTTACGACCCATTGGTTCTTTTCGCCATCCACATGCCATCCGGTCAGGTCCTTTCCATTGAACACATTGATGGGTTTGTCCCACTTCGGATTTTCCGTGTACTCCAATTTTGGGGCCTTCAACCCGGTCCAGTGGAGAACGGAACCATCGGTATAGATTAAGGTGCCTTTCAGTTTTCCATCGGTCAACTCCCCATGAAAGATCATGTCGCTTCCCTTGGGCTCCCATTGGTTGGGAATGCTAAAGGTGAATTTGTTGTCCCCATAGGTCTTGACCTCGGATATGGGCCTTGCACTTCCAAATGCGAACACAAACCGACCGGTCAAGGTCGCATGGCCCGAGTGCCGTATTTCCAACCACGATGGGGCGGTCTTGCCCATAAAGTCCATCTCCAGGTCCCATCGACCCTCTAAAGGATATGTTTTCTGGGCGTATGTGCCAAGTGTTGCTACCATGATCAAGGTGCATATAAGAATACGCAGGGAATTTTTTAAGAATGTCATAATTTGTTCAGTTTAATGGAGGTCCAAGATAGGGATTTATCCAAAAAAGTGAACGCTCTAAACACAGGGGTCATTCACAACCTCCTATAAATCCTTTGGCACTGAATTTGGTCTGCACCGCACCTTGGAGACTGCCATTGGTAAGTTGGATCACAAGGTTGCTCTCCCCGCTGCCATCCCTTTTGGGCGTACAGTATTCAAACAGATAAAAGCTATTTGCTTGCTCTGCAACACGTTGCGATATCTGGTTGAAGGTGTTTTCCAACTCTTCTTTGTTTGAAGCAAAGACACTGGCCGTTTTTCCAATCTCGGTCAGTACTTCCGTGTCGATCTCAGCACCCAGACCAATCGTAAAATAGGAAATGTTCCTATCCGCTTCCTTCACAGCCTTTAAGGCATCGGATTCCCTATACCGTGATGCTTGGTCCGTTCCATCGGTGAAAAGGACGACCGAAGCGGCCCCAATGACCTCTGAATTTTGGTTGAGCAATTCCTTGGCCTTGGCCGTGGATTTGATGACCGCCCCATATAAATCAGTGGAAGGGTCGTTGCTGATATCGGCTGTGATCCCATCAATGGCGGTTGTCAATTCTGTTGCGGAAGAGGTAAGGGGGTTCAAAAGATGAAGTTCATCCTCCCCATCAAACCAATAAATGGCCATTTGGAAGGAATCCGTAGCAGGAGTTGGCATCACATTGTTGATGAAACTGGTGGAAGCGGCCTTCAATTCATCCAAACTGCTGTCCAGTACACTGTTGCTCAAGTCCAGCACCAAAAGGGTGTTGTTGTTGAACACCTGGGAGTTTGGGGAAATCCGGGCCTGTGATTCCGAGGCGGAAATTAGGTTGAAACAGTCATCGTTCCTACCTTGTTCATATATGGTGAACTGGTCCGCGGTCAATCCGGAAACCGGATTTCCCTGAAGGTCGGAAACCTTGAACAGGATGGAAACCTTGCCCGGTAGGGTCGTGAATTCATCTTGGATGGACAACAGGAGTTCATTATCATCAAAACCCAGACAATCGTCCGGCTCCTTGCCAATTCCCAGTTCGTTATCGTTGAAGTCAAAACTTACATCATCATCGGCATTGCCACAGGAAAAAAGGATAAGTGTAAGGGAAAAAAGCAAGAAATATTGAAGTGTGTGTTTCATTTTCAAAAGAAGTTAAGGTTCTTCATGCACAACGTTCAATTTTACCGAAAAGTATTTTGGTGCCGTACATTTGATTTAAAGAAAAGTTAAAAATATACCGCTCCTGTTAAAATGGGAACGTTCACTATAATTTTTGGTAATTTCATCCCATCATACGAAACATACCATACCAACCTATCTAACCAAAGACCACTAACAGAAAATAGGTTGATATTATGACAATACTTTTGTTCGGAATCGTAAAGGACATTGTAGGAAGTCCCACGCTATCGGTTCCCACATCCAGTGTAACGGGAAAAAAAATACCAAAGACCGTTGGGGAATTGAAAACATTTTTGTCGGGAACTTACCCGGAACTCAATAAACTGTCCTCCATGGCCGTGGCGGTGAACCACAATTATGCAGAGGACCATGAAATCATCAATTCCTATGACGAAATTGCGCTGATTCCTCCGGTGAGCGGAAGATAAAGGGAGTGGACCACGTGGTTGAATGGTGTTCAAACCACGGAAAAACGGAATCTTAATCCTTGTTTTCTGGCTTCTTCAAATCGTTGCCAACGGTCTCCAAATCTTGGAAAATACCACAGGAAATCTGTTTTTTCACCAATGAGGCGGATTTTTTCCGCTTGACCATCGCTTCGATCTGCTTGTTCAGGTACTGCATGGAAATAAAATTTGTTCCTAAACGAAAGTTACCTCTTTTTTATTTTGACAATCAGAACATTATCCTAAAATTAACCTTTCATCGATCTATAATCCCCTTCATGCACTAAATAGGGAGATGGGCCGTTAATCCTACTAAATCTTAACTAAAGTTATCCATGAACAGACTTGCACAAAAAATCCAAGCCATTGCCTTTTTGGGTATGGCATTTATTGCTTTTCAATCCTGTAGTGAGGACAGTATGCCCGGTGATGGGGGAAAAGTGACCTCTGCAGAGCTACAGACCATTTTGATGACAGACGACCTTGCCGGGGCCGCCGATAGCGCCCTTGCGGAACTGTATATGGGCGATACCGCCAAATCCTTCACAGCCAAGGAAAACGACTGCTATACCGCCGAATACTCCGAAACTGGGTTCGTGGCCACTTTTAACAACTGTGTGCTCAACGGGACCGAAAATGTGGACGGTACCGTGGCCGTGACCTACGAAGTGGGAGAGGGGAGTGCCTCCTTTACGGCGACTTTTACTGATTTTTACGTAGGGACCATCAAGATCAATGGTACCCGGACCTTTGTGGTGAACACCAGTACCGACCAAAGTTCGGTTTCGTTCACCGTGACCAGCGACATGTCCATTGAACTGGAAGATGGTACCACCATCAGTGAGACCGGGAAAAAAACCTTTGGTATTGATTTCAGTGAGGACTTGAGCAGCGTCACCTTCACGCTTTCCGGAAACTGGACCGTACAAATCGATGAAAATGTTTATGCCGTGGAAACCTTGGAAGACCTTCAGATGACCTCGCCCTGTGAATATGTGAGCAGCGGCAGCATGGTGGTTGCCAAGAACGGACTGGCCGTGAACGTGGACTTTGGCAATGGCGAATGTGATGACAAGGCCACGCTGATCTATCCCAACGGGGCGACAGAGGAAGTTGATTTATAAAGAGTTTCGTAATTCAAAACCGTCAGTTCGAGTGAAATTCCAGGGGAATTTTTATATCGAGAACCGGTTTTGGACTTGAGATTCTGGTTCTCGATACAATTTTTCTTTCGAAAAATCACTCGAACTGACAGATTTCAATCGAGATCCATCACAAATCTAAATAACACAAAAGCACCGATTTTATATCGGTGCTTTTCTTTTTGTGGCGGTTTCGTTTATATTTAAGGGAATCTAAGAACCGCCTATGATCCAGCAGTTGGTCCAGTCCCAGAACGTCTTTTTTGCCACCCAGCAGACGAAGGACATCCAGTTCCGAAAAGAAGCCCTGAAACGGTTGCGACAGGAAATCCTGGCACAGGAAGATGCCATTTGTGATGCCATTTATGCCGATTTCAAAAAACCGCGGTTCGAGAGCCTGGCCACGGAAACACAGTTGGTGCTTGCCGAACTGAAACATGCCATCCAAAACGTGGAAGAGTGGGGCCGATCGACCCCAGTGGCCCCTTCGTGGACCAATTTTCCCTCCAGCGAATGGATCCAGCCAGAACCCTACGGAAAGGCATTGATCATGGCCCCGTGGAACTATCCCTTCATGCTCACCATTGCCCCCTTGGTTGGGGCCTTGGCCGCAGGCAACACCGCCGTGTTGAAACCGTCCGAACTCAGTCCCCATACGTCCGGGATCATCGCATCCATTATCCAAAAGGTGTTTCCTTCGGAATATGTGGCCGTTGTGGAAGGGGGAGTGGAGGTGTCCACTCAACTTTTGGCTGAAAAATGGGAGTATATCTTTTTCACGGGCAGCACACAGGTGGGCAAGATTGTCTATAAAGCCGCAGCGGAGCATCTGACCCCGGTCACCTTGGAGCTTGGTGGAAAAAATCCCTGTATCGTGGATGGTTCAGCCAATGTGTCTCTCGCTGCAAAGCGGATAGTGTGGGGCAAGTTCATCAATGCGGGGCAGACCTGCATCGCGCCCGATTATATTTTGGTCCACAAGACCCAAAAAGATGCCTTGGTGGAGGCCTTGAAGGCCCAAATCACTGCATTTTATGGACAGGACATCAAGCAATCCGCTGATTTTGCACGCATTACCACGGCAAAACACTATCAGGGACTTAAAGCGATGCTTGAAGGGCAGCATCTTCTTTTTGGGGGTGTTTGTGATGATGGGGAACGCTATGTGGAGCCTACTTTGGTGGACGAACCCGATTGGGGGAGCCCTGTGATGCAGGGCGAGATCTTTGGCCCAATTCTGCCCATCATTTCCTATGAAACCGAGGACGAGCTGCACCAAAACCTGTCCCGATATGAAAAACCATTGGCATTTTATGTGTTCTCCAGCAACAAAAAGTTTCAAAAGCAGCTGATGGCGCAATATCCATTCGGGGGTGGGACCATCAACGATACGGTGGTGCACATCAGCAACAAGAACCTGCCCTTTGGCGGTGTCGGCAGCTCCGGAATAGGCGGGTACCACGGCAAGCATTCCTTTGACCTGTTCTCCCACAGCAAATCCGTGGTGAGGCGGGGCACTTGGCTGGATGTGCCATTGCGCTACGCACCGTACCGGATTCCCATCCGTTGGGTGAAGAAGTTCAAGCATCTTTTCTAGGGGAAAAACTGCGCCTTTCCCAATTTGGACGCCCAGATTTTGACAAGTCCGCATTTTTCTGTCAACAAAACGTTAAATACCTGATTGTTAATGGATTTGGTTCTAACTTAAGAGATGTAAATCCCTAAAATTGAACGCTATGGAGACGCCACAAAACACCCCGGATTACCGTGTTTCCGTTTTATTGGACCTGATGGACAACCCTGAGCTCGTACTGTACAATGCGGTGCAACTCACCAAGCGGCTGGGCGGCACTTTGGAGGTGTTCCATGTGAAATCCGCAGGGCAGTCCACCGCGGATGCGCTTTCGGAGATCGAATCACTGATTGCGCAGCTCCAGAAGCAAGAGGAACGCATACCCATTGGCCACAGACTGGAATACGGCAATGTGAGGCACCGCATCCGGGATTATCTGGCCTTGGTGAAGCCCGATGTGCTGGTGATGGGCAAGCGGCGGAACAGAATGGGCATCTTGGGGGAGAGCATCACCGAATTTGTGATCGACCAGACGAATGCGACCAACATCTTTATTTTTGGCGAAGGCCAACGATTGGGCTCGTTTGATGAACTGCATTTGGGGGTATTTGGTCGAAACCTGAACGAAAAGGGAAAAAATATCATCATGGACTTGAAGAAGGACAGCCAGAGCGCCGTGCGTTTGTTCGACATTAACCTGCAGAACGGGGAAAATGAACAGCCGGCATATCCGTGGCAACGGACCATTCCGTATGTGTTTACCCAAAGTGCGACGGCCTTGGATGCGCTGATCAGTTATGTGAACCGGACGCAGACGGAACTGCTGTGCATGCCAAAGGGACCAAGCCGAACCTTTGCGTTCCAAACTAATGCGGTGCGGGAAGTGCTGCACAAAGCCAAGATTCCGTTGATGATTTTAGCGTAGCGGATGGGAAGGGATAGTAGGTTTCCTGATTTACTATTTTACATAATGTAAATTATAGAACAATCAATGAGGTTTTAAAATATCAGAATAAACCAACTTAATTCATTTTTTAAGAGCATCAGGGTTTGAAATAATTCTTTTAATAAAATCCCAATCCGCTTCCTCCGAATCGTTCCTGATTTCCTTTTCCGAAATTTTGATGATTTTTAAATAAAAAAGTTCATTTAACTTATCTAAACTTCTTTGATACTCAGTATCTGTAACTTCAATATTAAGATCTGGAAAACTTAAAGTAAATCCCTTTTCTGAGTTGAAATTTATACTCAAGAGTATTTCTTCATTAAGAATTAAAGGTGGGTGATTTTTTGGAGTAATTTCCTTAACCAATTGCTCGTACTCCAATGATTTGAGATCTTCGGATAAAATAGTCTTTTTTGATACTTTACCTGACGTTAGTTCTCGTCTATGAACTATTGAGTTTTCAAGTTGCCCAATATCATCTTTATTAATTTCATGAATTGGCAACAAGCTTTTTCTTTGTGCTGTGGCTATTTTAGGGAGATAAACTTTAGTGAAGTTTTGTGTATCATAATAACCAACTTTGTATGGAGTATTCTTTGCTTTTATTCTTGTAAGAGGTCTGAATATATTGTTTAATTCTTCATTATTAAATTCTTTCTTTACTGCTTGTATGCTTTCTTCGTCTAAAGGGTTTGTGAAGATGTTTTCATGATACTTCTCTATAATATTGGATTTTAACTTGTTCACCTTTTCATCTTCTCCTAGTCTATTTAAAAAATCATTTGCCAAAGAAAACTTGAAACTCCCGTAAGATGATCCAGTTATCAAGGGGTTGGCCAATCTACCAAAAGCTTTTTCTGCTTCTTCAGAATATTCATTGTTACTGGCCATTCTTGTAAACATACTTGTGGCGTAAGATTTTAGCGATTTAAGAAAGTTATTGCTAAAATCACTTATCATTTCTAAACTGACAGATCCACCAAACATTGGGTTTGCAGGTTCTAAAACATAGTGAATACTTTTCTGTCTTAAAATATTAAGATAGTTGTATTCATTACTAGCATTGTAAGGAGACATATTTTTTAATGCCACTGAAATTTCTAAAGCATCATTTAATTGAGATTTTATTACTTCATCTTCCACATTAAGTAAACCAAAAAAAATAAACTCTTGTGCATTATCGATTAAACCTGCTTTCAGATTTAAAAACGCAGCACTTCGTATAAGAACACTCCTTGTCGGTTCTAGTTCAGGTTTATCAAAATAAAATTTAGCCACCTTACTTTCAAGTTCAGCTGCTTTACAAAACAGTTCAAAAGATGCATAGTGATTATTCTCCGAGGCAGCTTGTTTTGCCCTGAATGAATAATCCATAGCTTCTTGATGTAGTTGCTTTACTTTCATCAATGAATCTCTCTTACAGTTTGTGGTTGACTAAACAAAGTAACAATAACTGATGATGATTTATCCTTTTTTGCACCTCTTTTTATTTGCTCATGTTTAGCTTTAATTCTCTTTTTTAAAGTATTTGTTTGTGTCTCTTTTAAAATTCCAGAAATTTCGACATAATGAAAATCGTTCAAAAAGTTTAGGTCGTCATCACTCGGTTCATGGGTTTTAAATCTATAATCAACACCATCGCCAATTTCAGATTGTTCAACATAATCGTAATCATTTAAAACTGACATTAGAAAAAAAGCCAGTGCAACACCTCCATGATTTGCCATATCAACATTTTCTACCATTGCGGATGCAGAAAAATCCGAATCCCATTTTAATTCCAAAGTTTCAGATTTATTATCATTTATCACTACGATATTTGCTTTAGAAGCATTGTGAAATTTGTTTAAAGCTACCGCGGCCCATTGATTTCCAACTATTATTTGCTCTCTTGTAGGTCCTTTTAATTTATCTACAGTTTCAGATAAGCTGTATACTTTCATTAATGATTCCATTTAAAAGTTTCTATAGCACTATGAAGTCTCATTTAATTTTAATTCAGAACAGATTTCTTTAAAGATATCACAAGGGTCCACATCAATAGCCAATGCAATGAGATATAACTCATCCACACGAAGTTTGGTCTTTTTGTTATTAGAAAGTTCGCTTAAACGGGTTTTGCTTATTCCAGTTTTTCTGGCAACATCTGAGCGGTTTACCGATTTCTTTGCCAAAAACAAACCTAATTCGGTCATTTTTATCTGATTTTCGTTCATTAAAGTTAGATTTTATGAACGTTTTATCTTAAAATCAGAACTAAACACATCAATTATATCCGATTTTAAGTATATTTATTCCGATAATCGGAATATTTATCCTTAATTTCTGCTGTGAATGTCAAATATTAACCTACTCCCCCTCCTCTCCTACTTTGAAGAATGCCACGAAGGAGATTTGCTTTCCTTTACGCAATGGTTGGACAAGGCCATTTATATGTTCCATTACCTTCCTGCGGATGCTTTTTCAGAAACGGAGCGCCAAAATGTTTGTCATGTGCTTATGGAACTCAAAGGGGCGGTCATGGACATCCATGTGGCACAGCAGGCAAAATGTTTTCCCCTTAGGCCATAGGGCCAAAAAAACGCCCCGTCGAAGTGTCAGGGCGTCTTTGTTCTTTATATGATGGCTACGCCTAAAGTATCGCTACCACCTCAAGGTCAAATACCAAATCCTGGCCCGCCAACGGATGGTTGGCATCCAGGATAATATCGTTTTCTTCCACTTTGGCAACGCGGAACTGCTGCTGTTGTCCCTCGGCATTGGCACCCACCAAGCCCATGCCCACTTCGGGCTTCAGGTCGTCCGGCAACTGCGATTTGGAGATTTTCTGAAAAAGTTGCTCGTTCACCTCTCCATAGGCATCCTGCTTGTCTATGGTAATGGTCTTCTTTTCGTTCACGGCCATATCGATCAGTCCTTTTTCAAATCCAGGGATAAGTTGACCCTGCCCTAAGGCGACTTCCATGGGTTCCCTTTCCAATGAACTGTCAAAAACCTGTCCATTGACCAGTTTGCCCGTGTAATGCACCTTCACAGTGTCGTTTTCCTTTACTTTGTTCATAATTTTGTTTTATACATTTATAATCAAATCGTTACAAATATATAGGGTACAAAATGGTTCAACGAACGAGATGGACATTGCTTTCCCCAAAAGCGTAACTTTTAAGAAAATTTTTGGGAATGGGCTACCCTTCATCGGCATAAAACATCAAACACACCATTTCCCTGCATTGGGGAGCGGCCTGTAGGTGTAGTATTGGAGCACTTCTTCCAAGGCCACTTTCAACGCCTTGTTCACGGGCAGCATCTTAGTGCCCATTTGGTAATCAATCTGGTTCAGCTGCATGTAGTAATCCGTGAAAACGGGGACATACAGCCCTTTGGCGATGGCCTCCGAAACGGTACGGTATTGTTCGGCCTGTCCCTCACGGATGATCTTGCAGGTGGCCAAGCGCAGGCTTCCATATTTGTCGCGGGTGGCGGCAAAGCCGAACAAACGACAGATGAGCCCCCGGTACTGATAGGTGCCGCAGTGGCCCTGGTCCACCATGGAGAGGGGCGCGAACAGAAAACAGGTGGGGTTTTGGTTCCCGCTCAAGGTGTCCAAAGTGGTCTCCGCTTCGCCCTGCAAAAAAAGATGGAAGGCCCAAGGTAAAAACTCCAAGGGAGAGGCCTCTACATGGGGGTAGTTACAACATTTTCCACAGCCCGAAACACAGCCCAAACCTGACTTTTGCTGAAACTGGGCGGTTTCCTTTTCCAATTGTCCGAATAGCTCCTCGACCCTTCGGACCTTCTGCTCTAACGTCACAAATTTTTCGCCGAAGGTATATCTAATTTGGACACGTAGATTAAAAATCTTTTGAAAAAATAACGGATGCTACAACGCCTTAGGATTAATCACCAGTCCATTGAAATACAATGGTTTAAATAATATTTCCTTTACCAAATCTTGATGCGTTCCTCCTCGGGTTTGTAGTTTTCGTCCTCCGGTCGGAGGTCAAACGTTTCGTAGAAGGGCGTAAAGTTCATCAACGGACCGTTCACCCGCCAAATGGCCGGGGAATGGGAATTGGTATTCACATAATTCTGCATGAACTCGTCCCTGACCTTTACCCTCCAGATGCGGGCTATGGACATAAAAAAGCGTTCATCGGGCGTGTAGCCCCCAATTCGGGTGGTGTCCTGCCCTTGTTCGGTCATTTTGAAGGCGTCGTAGGCAATTGCAATACCGCCGTTGTCCGCTGTGTTCTCCCCAATGGTCATCGCCCCTTTCACGTGCACGGTGTCCAGCACGGTAAAGGTGCTGTAACGGTCTATGAGCTGTTGGGTCTTCGCCTTGAATTTTTCCAGGTCGTCCTTCGTCCACCAGTTTTTCAGGTTTCCGTCCTTGTCGTACTGGGACCCGTTGTCATCAAAGGCATGGGTGAGCTCATGTCCGATCACCATCCCGATGCCGCCATAGTTCACCGCATCGTCCGCCTCTTTGTCAAAATAGGGAAATTGGAGTATCCCGGCCGGGAAGACGATTTCATTATGAGATGCCCGGTAATAGGCCGTCACCGTTGAGGGCGTAGTGCCCCAATCCTCTTTGTTTGGGGCCTTGTTCAGGTCCTTGGTGGCATACTCGTAGGCATTTTTGCGCAGCGCCACCACATTCTCGAAATAGTTGTCCCGCTCCATGGTCACATCATATTCCCTCCAAACATCGGGATAGCCTACCTTTTTGGTGATGGCATATAGTTTTTCCTTCGCCTTGGCCTTGGTGCTGTCGCTCATCCAGTCCAATTGCGACATCCGGTTCTCAAAGGCTTTTTGAAGGTTGTCCACCAAGTCGGACACCCTTTTCTTGTCCTCTTCGTCAAAATAGCGCTTTACGTAGAGTTGCCCCAGCGCAAAACCGAGCAAGCGGTCCACCTGCTGCACCATCAACTGGGCACGGGGCTGTTGTTCCGACTGTCCGAGCAATATTTTGTTGTACTCAAAAACCGCCATTTCAAAAGGCGTGCTCAGAAAACCTGCATAATTGTCCAAGGTGTGGGCCTTGAGATAGGTTTTCCAGTCCTCCAGTGGAACGGAGGCCAGCATTTGGTCCAGTTGGTCATAGTAAGCGGGTTGCTGAACATTTATGGAATCGGCTTCCATTTGCAGTTGTTCCAACAGGGTTGCCCAATGGATGTTCGGATTGCTCTTGGTGAGGTCCGCCACCGAAAGTTTGTGGTAGTTGGCTTGAATGTCCCTTCGTTCGATACGGGTCTTGTGCACCTCGGCCAGTTGTTTTTCAATGGCATATACCGTTTCCGCCTTTTTGGCCGCATTTTCTTGCTCCGTAAGCTCGAAGAGGGTGGTCAGGTATTTCCGATAGGCTTTTTGGATGCCCACGGTGGACGAATCCGTCTTGAAGTAATAATCCCGATCTGGAAGTCCAAGTCCCGATTGCCCGGCGTGCAGGATGTTCACACTGCTGTTCTTGTTGTCCGGCCCCACCCTGAGGCCGATGAACGAATTGTTGCCGGATTGCATCTCGTTGGTCACAAAATGCATGAGGGCCTTGGTGTCCGCAATCCCATCGATTTTTTCAAGGATGGGTTTTATGGGCCGATACCCCCTTTTGTTGATTTGGGCCGTATCCATGCCCGAAGCATAAAAATCGCCCACTTTCTGCTCTACCGTTCCCGCTTCATGTTCCGTGGCGGAAACTTCTTCCAAGATATTCTGAAGTAATTTTTTCTGTGGAATGTTCAAAAAACTATAGGACCCCACCCCTACTTGGTCCTCCGCAATTTGGATGGAATCGTACCAGATTTTGTTCACGCGCATAAAGAAGTTATCGCCCGGTCTGATGGATTCGGTGATTCCGGTATAGGCTATTTTGGGAGATTCGGTCGGCTTTACTTCTTTTTTACAGGAGGCCAAAAGCAACACGAGCAGTACAGTTAGAGAGAGGTTTTTCATGTGATTGTAAGAATATATAAATAATGGTATTTTCAGATTTTTTAAATGTAATGTTATCCCAAACTCCCCACAACTTCCAAGGCCCGGTCTATTTCTTCTTTGGAATTATAGATATGTACGGAATGACGGATCATCTTGTCCCCTACCGAGCGGGGTTGCAGTTTTTCACGTTCCCACATGGTTTTTTGGAGCTCTGGCCCTGAAATGCCTTCGACCCCATAGGTGGTGATCCCGGCTGCCAGTTCTTCATTGGTGGATGAAAAGATGGTTACGTGTTTCATTTGCTTCAGCCCATCCCGAAGGTGCATGCCCAATTCCTTGATTCTACCAATCCAAACATCGTGGCCAATGGTGTTGAAGAAATCCACAGCGGCATCGTAGCCAGCCATGAGCCCGGCATTGCCCGTACCGTTCTGCATCAACCGGAACCCATGATCGTCCTGATTGTCCCAGTTATAGCTGGCAATGGTGGTCCAAACATCGCTCACTACGTCTTTATTGATGTACAACAAACCGCTGCCCGCCGGGGCCAACAGCCATTTATGCAGACTGGAATAATAGGCATCGCAACCAATGTCCTTGACGTCCACTTTTACGTGGCCCACGCACTGCGCACCGTCCAGAACGGAAAAAATACCCCGTTTTCTGGCCTCGGTACAGATTTCCTTGACCGGCATTACGGTCCCGAACCCAGAAATGATATGCGGTATGGCGATGACCTTGGTCTTTGGGGTCACTTCCTTAAAAATGGCATCCACAATGGCCTTCGGATCGTTGGCGGGTTCGGGTAGGGTGGCCTGCTTGTACACACAGCCTTTGCGTTTGGCCAAGAGTTGCCAGGCCCCAAATCCTCCACCGTGTTCCTGATTGGTGTTCAGCAGCTCGTCCCCTTTCTTCAGGTCGAGGCCCATGCCCACATAGTTCATCCCGAAAGTGGCATTCTGCACCAGTGAAATTTCCTTAAAATCACAATTGATGATCTTTGCCAATTTGGTCCGTAGTTCCTCGTAGGGAAAGTACCCGGTCAGCAGTTCGGGTCCTGAACCGTTCTTGTAGTCCACGGTCGCAGCTTCCACGTTCCAGTGCATCATGTGGTCGAACATTTTGTCCAGCACGTAGCCTGGTGTGGGGCCCATGGTACCATTGTTGAAATAGGTCTGCCCTTCTTTCAGTGGAAATTGCTTTCGGACCATTTTCCAATAGGCCTCGTCCGTGGCAGTGGCATTTTTGAGGGGTTCAATGGACCAATCTTTTTGGGAATCAAAGGACAACAAGGGCATGGACAACATGGCCATGGCCCCTTGTTTTAAAAATTTTCTGCGCTGTTCCATATCGGTTTGGGTTGGTCCTCCTAAAATAGTGAATATTGGACACAAAACCCTGGTGCAGGAGGTTATCTATCGTGAAACCCCAAACCCTTCATGATCTTGGGGATGTATTTTTCGATACGGTCTTCCCGGGTCTTGGATTGTTTTGCCCCGGAAAAATAGAGCAGATACCCCTTTTGTCTTCCCGGGGTAAGGTTTTCAAAGGCTTCTTTCAGTTCGGGGTCTTCCTCCAATCGTTGTTGGAACTCTTCGGGGATGTCGTAGTCCGAAACCGGTTTCATTTGCACCTTCAAACCTGCTTTTTTCACTTCAATGGCTTCAAAGATGTAGCTTTTCAACACGGGTTCTAGTTGGGCGATCTGCTTCACATCGGTAAACCGGACCACCCTGCCCGATTGGGTGTTCTCCCCTGGTTTTTCCAGAATTTGGTGGTCATCTTTCAGCAATGCCCCTTTAAAAAAACTCAGGGTGCAATTGTCCTTGAACGCGGCCACCATCACCAAATTGGTGCCGTTATGGGTATAGGTGGGCACGCCCCACTTCTGTTCTTCGGTAAGTCCGCACTCCAGTACCAGCCTGCGGAGGTATTTCAATTCTTCCTGCCAACTGTGCACCTTGCATTCCGGGGTGCCGCCCAAAGGGCAGCGGCCACAACCTTCCTGCAAATAAGCGTCAATGAGTGGGTTCATAAGTGGGTCAAAAGGTTAAGGGTGGCACCGTTCGGGTCTTTCACAAAAAACCGCCGCACGCCCCAATTTTCATTTCGTATGTCATAAACCACCTCATGACCAAATTCTTTTGCCCGTTCATACATCTGGTCCACATCGGGCAGTTCTATGGAAAGGAAAACGGATGCGTTATTCAGATCTTTGCCCTCTTCGTTTTGAAAAATGTTGATTTGGGCCGTGGGATTTTCCTTTGAGGCGAACGTTATGATCCACCCTAGATCCATCGCCATATCCATTCCCAAAAAATCGATATAGAACGATTTGCTCGCTGCTAGGTCATCGGAATAGATATTGGGCACAATTCTTCGCATGGTTTAGGGTGTGATCAGGGTTTACATTTCGTTATATCCTTTTCCCTCAAAAATATTGGGAATGGACTTTTCGATCCTTGATATGCGGGTCTTGGATTGCTTGGCCTGGGAAATATGGAGCATATACCCGCGTTGGCGTCCCGGTGTCAAGGCTTCGAAGGCCTTTTTGAAATCGGAATCATTGTCCAATCTCTCCTGAAGCTCTTCCGGCATGTCAAATTCGGAGGTTTTCTTCATTTTTACTTCCAGACCTGCCTTTTCCACTTCAATGGCCTCATGGATATAGGACGTCAGTGCTTTTTTCCTGTCCACGATTTCCTTGACATCGGTGAACCTGATCTGGCGGGCAGACTGCACGTTCTTGGTCTGCTGGATGAGCATGTCCTCCGTATCCTTCAGCAATGCCCCTTTATGGAACAAGAGCGCGCAGTATTCCTTAAAACCGTGGATCAAAACAATGTTGCTGCCCTGAAAGGTATAGCAGGGTACGCCCCATTTCAGTTCCTCGGTAAGGCCCGTGTCCAGAACAATTTTACGCAACTGTCGGTAGGCATCCTGCCATTGGGAGGGCTTTTCAAAGAAAAAATCGACTTTTGGGTTCATGCTTAAGCGTTTTGCTTGATGATTGTCTTTCGGCTTGGAGGTCTAAAATACCAAGAAATTATGGACAATGCCAATAACAGGGTGGGTCCGAAAAGATCTACAGCGGCGTCCCTGACGGCCAGATGGGACGCTATCGCCCCGGTCATGGTGAAAACAAACCCTGCGTATGCCCATTCCTTGAGCAAGGGAAACTTGGGGATCAATACGGCCACTACGCCCAAAAGTTTCCAGATTCCGATTATGGTCAGAAAGTAGATGGGATAGCCCAAATGGTCCATCACGGCCACTTCCTCTTCCATGCCCATCAGTTGCACAATGCCCGTGGAAGCCATTCCCAAGGCCAGCCAAACTGTGGCCACCCAATAGATGATTTTGTTTCTTTTTGTCATTTGTAAGGTTTTAAAGGTTATCCTAAGTGTTGTACTACGTGCTGCAAGCGGTCGTGCGCCATGTTGATGCCCTGCGCAAAGGGCAGTTTCAGCATGCGGTCACGGTCCTCCACCGATTTGTGGACCATGTGGATGGTGAGCTTGCTCCTGGTCTCGGTCAGGGCCTCAAACTCCAAAAACTCCAATTGCACGGGAAACTGTCCGTTTTCCATTTCAAAGGTCCGTATGATCTTCCGGTTGGATACAAATTCGTGTATGGTGCCGTTGAACCGGTGCTTGTTGCCCATGGGATCGGTGGTCTCGAACTGATAGCTGCCATGTCTGCGGTTTTCCAGCTTTAGGACATTGGTGCCCATCCATTGCGCCACAATCTCAGCGTCTTCGTAGGCCCTAAAAAGGGATTCCAGCGGCAGCTCAAATTCCCTGGTGATCCAGATTTCCTGTTTTCCGTCCTCAGCGTGGACCTTTGTTTTTCGTTCCATTGTTATTTTTTAGGCGGTTGTTTTTTCATGATGTCCTCCAAAGCGTTGAACCTATCGTCCCACATATCCCTGAATGGTGCGATAAAATCTGCTATTTCCTTCATTTTGATAGGATTGAAGTGGTAATGGATCTCCCTCCCCTGCTGTTCCTGGGTCAGCAGTTCGCACTCGGTGAGGATACGTATGTGTTTTGAAATGGTCTGCCGGGACGAATCGAACTCCGCGGCTATGGCGCCCGGCGTCATGGCGTTCAGTGCCACCATGGCAATGATGGCCCTACGGGTGGGGTCGGCAATGGCCTGAAATACATCTCTACGCAATTCCATTTATGCAGCTATTTGACTGCAAATATAAATGCAGTTATTTGACTGCGCAAATTTATTTTTGAAAACTTGTCGGTTATTTGGTTACTGGGTTATTCAGTTACTTCTCACTGCCCTCTGCATACTATATTCCAATTTCCAAATCCTAAATTCCAAGCACCAAACACAAGTTCAAGAATCAAGCTCAAGCTCAAATACATTCGTGAACATTTGTGCAATTCCTGCCCACTGCCACTACTATCTGCATACTATCTTCCACTCTCCAAATCCCAAGCACCAAATTCCAGTAGGCAGTAGTCATTGGACCAAGCTTTGTCATTCTGAGCAACGCGAAGAATCCCTTTTCTAGGAATAAATTCTTCAAAAGAACAGGAATGGACGTCTTTTGTCTATTTTCTATTCTCTTTCGTCTCTTCTGACACAAATTTCACGAATTGGCACAAATTACCTTCCCACTTCGAGCTTCTGACCTCTGACATTTAGCGCCAGTTAGCCAACAAATACTTACATTTAAGTGCTAATTCAAAAATTATGAGAAAAAGACCTCTACTCCCCTTACTCCTGTTGCTCAGCATTTTGAGCATATCGGCCCAAGCACAGCTTATTGGGTTCGGTAAAACCGCTTCGGATGAAGAATTGAAGCTCGAAACTGAATTTGAAAAACGACTTTCCGCGACCAATCTGGACGATTGGATGAAACGCATGGCCGCCGAACCCCATTGGGTGGGCACCAAATTTGGCGAGGAAAACGTCAAGTGGATGGAAAAACAGTTCAAATCCTGGGGTTATGATACCCGAATCGACACCTACCACGTGCTTTTCCCCTACCCCAAGGTCCGGGTTCTGGAACTGACCGCCCCCACCACCTACTCGGCATCCCTCGAGGCCGTTCCCGTGGAAGGCGACCCGTACACCGCACAGGGTGACAAACTGCTGCCCAGCTACAATGCTTTCTCCACCGACGGTGATGTGGAGGCCGAACTCGTATTTGTGAACTATGGCGTGCCCAGCGACTATGAGGAACTGGAAAAATTGGGCATCGATGTGAAAGGAAAGATCGTCATTGCCAAATATTATGGCTCTTGGCGTGGCATCAAACCAAAATTGGCCGCCGAGAAAGGCGCCATCGGCTGCATCATCTATTCCGACCCCAAGGATGATGGGTATTACCAGGGCGATGTATATCCCGAAGGGCCCTATAAAAACAAGACCGGGGTGCAGCGTGGCTCCGTGATGGACATGCCCCTTTATCCCGGCGATGTGCTCACCCCCGGCTATGCCGCCACCAAGGATGCCAAACGCCTGGACCGTGAGGAGGCCCCGACCATTACCAAGATTCCCGTGCTGCCCATTTCGTATGAAGATGCCCAGCCTTTGTTGGAAGCCCTGAAAGGTCCCGTGGCCCCCGATGACTGGAGAGGTGCCCTGCCTCTCACCTACCATATTGGTCCCGGTCCGGCCAAGGTACATTTGAAACTGGAGTTTGACTGGCAGTTGAAGCCGGCCCACAACCTCATCGCGACCCTAAAAGGGTCGGAGTTCCCCGATCAGTGGATCGTGCGTGGCAACCACCACGATGCCTGGGTGCACGGGGCCAGTGATCCCGTCAGTGGTATGGGGGCTCTCATGGAAGAGGCCCGCGTCATTGGTCAACTGGCCAAGGAGGGCAAAAGACCCAAACGCACCTTGGTCTATTGTGGCTGGGATGCGGAGGAACCCGGACTCATCGGTTCCACGGAATGGGTGGAAGACCACAGGGACGAACTGCAGCAAAAGGCCGTGGCCTACATCAACACCGATGGCAACAGCCGTGGGTATCTGGGTGCCGGAGGGTCGCACTCGCTCCAGGCGATGGTGGCTCAGGTGGCCCATAGTGTGACCGACCCGCAAAAAGGCGTGTCCGTGGCGGAGCGCCGCAAGGCCGCCAATGCAGTGCGCGGTGGGGACAATTCCTTTACACTGTCCGCCCTCGGCTCTGGATCGGACTACACCCCCTTCATTCAGCATTCGGGCATTGCCTCGTTGAACCTCGGTTTCGGTGGCGAAGGCTCCGGTGGGGAATACCACACCATTTACGATACCTATACCCACTACACCCGTTTTAAGGACCCCGGCTTCCAGTATGGCGTGGCCCTGGCCAATACGGCGGGCCGCATTACCCTGCGCTTGGCCAATGCCGAGGTGTTGCCGTTTGAGCTGACCCAGTGGCACGGCACCATTGAGACCTATTTGGGCGAAGTGATGAAGACCTTGGAAAACATGCGCTCCGAAGTGGAAAAACACAACAAAAAAGTAGAGGCAAAGGTGTACGAGTTGACCATGGACCCCAAAAAGCCCGTGGCACCCGCGAAAAAGGAGGCCGAAGTGCCGTATCTGGACTTCTCGCCCCTACAAAATGTGATCGCCGACCTCAAGAAAAGCATAGACACCTTTTCCAAAGCGGACCTCATGGCCTTGTCCAGTGCCAAAAAGGCGCAGCTCAACCAGGAACTGATGGGCATGGAGCAGGTGTTGCTACAGGATAAGGGACTCCCCCGAAGGGACTGGTTCAAACACCAGATCTACGCCCCCGGATTTTACACCGGCTATGGGGTAAAGACACTTCCAGGCGTGCGCGAGGCCATTGAGCAGAAAGATTGGAAAGAGGCCCAGGAACAGATCGGGGTGCTGGCCGCCACCCTCAAGAATTTTGATGTGCAGGTGCAGAAATTGAACAGCATCGCGAAATAACGGTATTGTCACCGCCTAAAAACCGTCCCTTGCGATTTGTGGGGGTCGGTTTTTTTATACCCCAGGGCATTTTTGTTTTTCTCAAAAGCTTGGATTACCTTTCCCAGACCCAAAAATTGCAAACACCTACCCATGAACGTACGGCTTACCAAAGAACAACGGATCAAAGTGCTGAACTCCACGGACATTTATGCGATCATGCAACAGGTGTTGCTGCGGGAGAACAAGATACGCCGCAACCAAGAGCATTTTTGGGTGGTGGGCCTCAACCATGCCAACAAGGTGCTGTTTGTGGAGCTCATTGGCCTGGGCGCGCACAACCGGGTGAACGCCGACCCGCCCGATGTGTTCCGCATGGCCATCTACAAACTGGCCTCCCAGCTCATCTTGGTGCACAACCACCCCAGCGGCAACCACAAGGTGACGGATGCCGATATCCTCTTTACCGACCATATGCTAAAGGCGGGCAAACTGCTACAGATAGAAGTGCTGGACCATTTGGTGATCACCGAGACCGAGTACACCAGTTTTGAGGACCAAGGCGTGATGGAAGAACTGCGCAAAAGTGGCCTGTTTGAGATCATGGGGCCCGAAAAGCAGGAATTGGAACAGTTTAAGATTGATACCGAGAAAAAACGGGCCGTAAAAGAGGAACGAATAAGGTTTGCCAAAAAGATGAAGGCCAAAGGTTATGACGATGCCACCATTAAAGAACTTACGGGGTTGAGTTTAAAGGTTATTGGGGGGTTGTAATATAAACTCAAAAGTCTGAAATAAAATCGTCGAAGGAATCCCTCAAATCTTTTGCAATAGAAAGACTGATATATAAATTATCTAATAAACTCCCCATTATTAGACCAGTATTAGATTTAGATTTGTTTAATTCTTTTGATATTCTTGGAAACTTATCGAATGAATGTGTAAAACCTTCCATGGTTGGAATATTCTCTTCCATTGCGCTAATCAAATCGTTAAGAGAATCCCTAGTTTCAATAATCTCATTCATATCATAATTTCCAAAATCATTTCTGTAAATATTCAAAATACCTTGAATACTATTAATAGCATTTTGGAAATTATCAAAATATATTGGAGATTCAGTTTCTACTCTAGCCCCAAAATTATCCATTACTTTTGCAACTCTAGCCAGAATTTGCCTAATATCGTTTCTTCCAGGAGGTTTTGTTTTGTTAGCAATTAACGCATTTAGTTCGGTGGTTTTACTCTGAAACTGATTAGAAACCCAATTTATGGCTTCAGTTATTCTGTTTAAGGCTTGATTGGAATTTGCAATACTCTCATCAAAAATTTCTTGGTAATCAATTATTCCGTATTCTTCTTCCGCAAAAACGGATAACTTCTTAACCTCATCTTCATTCTCAGTTCTTTCCAATCTTTTATCATGATTCGCATGTAGTTCCCTAATTCGTTTGGGAATATGCATTCTTAAATACGATCCAAGTTGAAGTAAATCATTGTATTCACCATGAAGGACATTTTTATTTTGTGCGATATCTAACTTAAACTCCTTTACTTTTTTCAATTGGTCAGGGTCAATATCATCAAGGGTAAAGGGTGAATTCTTAAAATAAAAGAGAATTTTTATTGATTCTGGTTTTTCTTTGAATTTTTGATAGGCATTAAAGAACTCCTCCTCTGTACCAGAGTTATATTCATCCGTAGGAGTGCCGAATCTCTTCCACAGAAGTCCAATAAAAAGATCATAATCCCCTATGTCTTTATTTATTATTTTTTGAACACTCTCCTTTGAAACACCGGGAGCGGAATGCGTTTCCCATCTCACCAATTCGAGATGAATGCCAAGTGATGGGCTAAAAGTGTGATTGAGTTCATTTATTGCTTCATCAACTACAATTCTGTCGTCCAACAAATCACCGGGTGATGCTAAAAAAACTCTATAATTCGTTATCTGAGAAGGCATGGTTTTCTATGTGCAATGCATTTCATATTAATAGAGTTTCTTGAGTTTTTATATCAAAACCCTCTCTGGTTTATTCTATTTATTAAATGTAAGAAATAATAGCACGCGATAAATTAAGAATAAGTTCAAAGTCATCAATAATTATAACAGTTATCACATTAATCTACGGTAATAAAAAAAATGGGAGGGACAAAGGGTCTTCCCATTTTTTAAAATTATAAACCAAGTTACTACGATACATACAGTTCCGGCAGGCCGCTGCTCTTGATACGGGTATTTACCGCGACCACCTCCTGGGTCTTTATTTTTTGTAGGTCTGTTTTTAGTAAGCTCTACTGTTGCAGGCAGTCGCGAGCCACTTCGCGCGTACCCTCGGTCACGGGCAGGTTGTCCTTGCCGATCTCGTCCAAGAAAAAACCCGCCAAAAGCGGGTTCATTCAAATATAAAGAAACGTCTTTTTACGATCTTAGAATCTGTATGGCGGTGTCGGCCAACTCCTCGTTAAGCCCCACCGTGGCACTGGGCTGTACCAGTTTTGCCTTCATGGGGGCCGGGAGGCTGTTCAGGGTCTTGTCATCATCAATGATCACAAAGTGATCTTCGTTCCTGTTGTTCCACCATCGTATCAGCTCTTCCTTTCGGTCCATCTGCAAGGTGTTTGTCCTGAGTTTTTGGATGTTCACATTGCCCAATCCCCGGGTGGTAAAAATGTTCCGCCATGTTTTTAGGGGATAATTGGACTTGTGCGATGTGGTCAATAGAATACCTGCGCCTGTTTCAGAAATAATCTTCTGAAGGCTGTTGGTGGCCCTGTTACTGAACCTTGGAAAACCATCGTCTTCAAATTCAGGTCTTTTCCAGTTGCTGTTGGGAACCATTACACCGTCTATGTCCAATAATATCAACATGTTGCAAAGTTAATCCATATTTCACAAATCCTTGAAAATACTTTCGGCCACATCGTTCAATTCCGCATCCCTTTTGTTATGATCTTTGATCTGGTCCTCATTCTCATAATCTTCCTCAACTATTTTTATTTTGGACCATTCATAGTCAACCGCACTTTTTGCTATTTCCCAACCAATATACTTGACTTCAACTTCTGCCAACTGGGAACAGATGTATCTATGGTGGCCGTTCACAATTCGGGAATCTTTCACTTTTATACCTTCAAATTTTATTCCAATTTTCATTTTCTTGTATATCCGTTGTAGGATGGGCAGACATAATGCTTCTTGGGTTGCCGTTAAGTTCAATACGTTGGAATTCAACAGTTTTTTAACGGTTTCTAGGTCAATTTCGTTCATTTGGGACAAATTAAGGCGTCCAATATATATTTTTTTAAAACATGTATCGTGCAGTTGTAATCCCAAAGGCAAAAAAAGAAGAATCTGCCCACCGGATTTCCTTCATCCATCAACCCAACTCCCCCATCCGTCAATTCAAACCCGTCATCCGTCAATTGGATGCGTAAAAATCCTACGCATCTTGTAGCTTAGCCAAAAACACAAGAAAATGACGACTTTAGAGACCATAAACCTCTTACAAAAAATCAGTTTGGTGCTGATTGCCTTTATCGTTTATCTGTTCGGGTTCCTGCATGGGGCACGGTGGTGGAAAAGAAACAAGGTGTAGCACAATACGGAGCGGTACGGTGCCGTTTCCATTAGTGCCCAAACCAATCATAAACCTACGACCATTTTTCCCATAGACCCCAGCATAAAGCGTTTTTTGGTCCTGTGCCACAACCCGCACTACACCATTAGGGTGGACGAGCACTGGAGCGGGGAAATCCGCTACCTCTGTTGGCAAAAGCCCAAAGGGATCTTGGAAAAGCCCAATCTGGTGATCCGCAATGGCAAATGCACCGAAAGCCCCGGCATGGACAAAGCCGAATATGTGTTCCGGGACGGGGACCTTACCTATACTCTGGAGCGCATTGTCTCCAAGGGCAAATATGCCACTACGCACATCTTTTTGGAGGTCACGGACGGGGACAATCAAAAAAGTACCTGGAAAATGGAGGAAAAACCACTTCCCAAGTACTTAGAAGGTCTTTTGTGAGGCTATCTAGCCCTTATAGGTAACGCGGTATATGGCATCGCCCACATCGTCGGAGATGAGCAGCGACCCATCTTCGAGGAACAACAGGTCCACGGGGCGGCCAAAGGCCTCTTGGGTCCCTTCGTCCAGCCATCCGTCTATGAACGGTTCATAGCTCACCGCCTTGTTATTGTCCAGTTTCACCAACGAGATCCGATAGCCCACCTTGGACGAACGGTTCCAGGAACCATGCTCGGCAATAAAGGCATGTCCCTTGTAGCGCTCAGGGAACATGGGGCCGGAAGCAAACTTCACGGCAAGGGGCGCCACGTGTGCCCCCAACGCCTGGACCGGGGCCACAAAATCCGAACAGGGCCGCTGGTCGCCAAACTCGGGATCCTTGACCGTGCCCCCATGGCAAAATGGATAGCCAAAGTGCTGGCCCACCTCGGTGAGGCGGTTCAGTTCGCAAGGGGGAACGTCGTCGCCCATCATGTCCCTGCCGTTGTCGGTAAACCACAGCTCGTTGGTGGTTGGGTGCCACGTAAAGCCAACGGTGTTGCGCACGCCATGGGCCACGATCTCGCGGTTGCTGCCATCGGCATCCATTCGGGTGATGGTGGCAAAACGCTCGTCCTCGTCGGTGCGGTCGCAGATGTTGCAGGGTGCGCCCACGGGCACGTAGAGCTTATTGTCCGGGCCAAAGGCAATGTATTTCCATCCGTGGTGGAACTCCGTGGGGTAATCGTCATAGATCAGCTCAGGCTCCGGCGGATCGGACAATTGGGCCTCAATGTTGTCATATCTGTACAAACGGCTGACGGCGGCCACATAAAGGGAGCCATCCCGAAAGGCAACCCCGTTCGGCTGCTCCAGGTCGGTATCCACTTCGTAAACCTTCTCGGCCCAAAAATCGCCGTCCTCATCCCGAAGGGCATACACTTTGTTCTCGTTGCGGGTGCCCACAAATAGGGTCCCGTCCTCCCCCATGGCCATGGACCGGGCACCGTCAATGCCTTCGGCAAAGACTTGGATGTTGAAGCCTTCGGGAAGGTTCAACCGTGCCAAGGGCAGGTCGGTTTCGTGTACGGGAGTTTCCGCTTGGGTATTTTCGTCTGTATTTTCTTCGTTGTCCCCTTTCTTTTTACCATTGCAGGAGAGCACGGCAAGGGATAGCATCAATACAAAAAGGGAGCTTTTGGGCAAATAGTTCATCTTCATCGCAATGAATGGGTGTTTTTGGTTTCTAAACCCATAAAGCTAAAACAAAATGATGGAAGATGGAAGAAGTTGGGTGTTTGATGTCCGAAGTCGGAAGTCCGATGTCTGAAGTCCGAAGTCCGAAGTCGGAGGTCGGAATATATTTGAACTTGATCCTTGAGTTTGAACTTGTGTTTGGAGTCGGAAGTCGGAATACATTTGAACTTGATTCTTGAACTTGATCTTGTTCAATTTTCTTGTTCGTAAGGAGAAACGGTACCCTGATACCAAATCGTGGTGCGATGGGTGCTGGCAATGGTGATGGAGCTGAAATTGGACGGATAGATCTGGGCGATTACCCGATAGGCTTCCAGATCATGGTTGATGCTGAAGCGTAGGATTTTTCCATTCCCTTTTTTGTTCGGTTCGATGGAAAATTCCTTGGGAATGCCATTGAATTGGATACCGCCGTTCTGTGGATTGTACGCACCGCCCATCTGGCGTTCCCCGAAATAGGGAAGATCGGCCATCACACTGTCGCCCACCACCCGAAGGTATCCACCCGACCCTGTGACATCTATTCTGCTGGCCGTGCTTCCTGGAGGGAGCAATCCTGCATTGGCGATACTGTTCAGCCCTTGACTGGCCATGGGTTGTGCCCATTTTGCATCTATTTGGAAACTTTTGTTGGAGACGAATGTTTCAAAAGCAGCCAATTCGGCCGGGGTGGCCTGGGACTTCGGTCCTGAGGCACAGGCCATGGCAAATAAAACCAAAAGGGAAAAAGTGTAAGCTGTCCAAGTTTTCATAATCAAGTCGTTAACCTTCTTGAAAATAAGGATTCTTGGCTAGATTTCCCAGAACCCTTCCAAAACATTAACGTTTGAACCGTTCAAAAATGGCCAATGTCTTTTTGGTGTTGATGAAATAGACGCCCGTCAAAAGGATGGTGGCGGCGATTATGGATTGGGCCGTGATCTGCTCGTCCAAAAAGTACCAGCCCAACAAGAGGGCCACAATGGGGTTGACGTAGGTGGAGGTGGCCACTTTTTCCGGGGAAACCGCCTTCAGCAGGTAATTGAACGAGGTAAAGGCCAAGATACTCCCGAAAACAATCAGCAAGACCATGGAGAGCTGGACCTCGCCGCTCCAATCGAGGGGCGCCGTCCAGTTTTCGCCAAATGCCAAACTCATCAGGGCCAAGGTGATGCCCGCAGTGAACATTTGGTAGCCGGTGTTCACAAAATAGTTGTGGGGCAGGTCCGCCTTGGCCACAAAAAGGCTGCCGTAGGCCCAACTCAACATACAAAAGAAGATCATGACCATGCCGATGATGGATTCTTCCTTGGCAATGATCTGTTTCTGGCTCACCAGCAAATAGATGCCCACGATGCCCAAAACGACACCGATGACGGACATGGGCTGTATCTTTTTGCCCTGGAGCACCCGCATCAGCAATAGGATGATGAGTGGTTGGGCAGATATTTCCAGAGCGGCGAACCCACTGTCCACATACTTGAGGGCCCACACCACTACCCCGTTCCCAAAGCTGAGAAAGAGAATGCCCGCAATGATGGCGTTCCACAATTGTTTTTTGGTGATCTTTAGGGGGATTCCCATGATCTTGGCCAGGATAAAGATCAGGATTCCGGCGGTGGTGAAGCGGCAAGAGGCCAACATGAAAGGCTCCAGTTCCAACACTGCGACCTTGTTCAACAGGTAGGTAGATCCCCAGATGACGTAGATGGCAAAAAAGGCAAGGATGACCAAGACGGAGTTAGAGGATTTTCCCATTCCAGCACAAGTTTATGGCCTTGCAATATTACGGATGTTTAAAAGAGTAAAAAACATTTGATGGCCATCTTTTACATCAAAATGGCTTTGCTTTTTGGGACAGAAACGGAAAAATCAGGAATGCTCCATGGTTTCCAAAAGATAGGCGGCGATGTCCGCTTCCAATTCCCTGAAACGCTTCAGGTGGAGTTGGACCTCCCGTTCAAGACCATGCACCATTCCCGTCTTTTTTCCTTGGATCAGGGAGGTAATCTGTTTTTGGTATTTTTCAAACAGCTTGAAGTTTCGCTTTAGATCGCTGTATTTCTCAAAACTAGCGGGACATTTGGGCTCACAGGTGTACGAACATAGTTTTTTGGACAACCGTTGGATGATTTCGTGGTTGCGTTCCATGCGGATGAGCAACTCTTGTTTGTGGTGCGTGTTCTTTTCGTTGACAGTGTTCATGGCCTGGTGTTTTGGGATTGGAAGTTGCTTGTGTCCATTAAGTTACGAAATAATGGGGATAGTTGGATCGGCATTAACGTTGATTTAATGGTTTCATCAACTTCTATGAACAAAAAGCCCGATGCATTTGCACCGGGCCTTTATATCAAACATCATCGACGTGATGAATTTAATTGTTGGTTTCCTCGTAGGCTTCCTGTTTCAGCTCATCGCTGGCGATGATGGCCAACTCCACCCTTCTGTTCTTGGCTTTGCCGGCCGCCGTTTCATTGCTTTCAATGGGTTGCTCCTCGCCGTACCATTTGGTGGTAAAGCGTCCGCTGGAGATGCCCTTGCTCACTAAGTAGTTGGTCACGGCCTGTGCCCTGCGTTGGGAAAGCCCCAAGTTATATTCAGCGGCACCATCAGAATCCGTGTGGCCTTCCACCAAGACATTGGTTTTGGGGTATTCTTTGAAAATTCCGGCCAATTTGTCCAAAGTAGTGGCGGAAGCTCCTTTGATCTCAGCTTTGTTGGTGTCAAAATACACACCGTTTTCACCACTGAAGGTCACGTTGATACCTTCTCCCACCCGTTGCACTTCTGCGCCGGGGATCTCTTCCTCGATTCGCTCGGCCTGACGGTCCATTCGGTTACCGATGTAGCCTCCGGCCGCACCACCCACCACGGCACCGATGATGGCGCCAAGGGCCGTATTTCCTTTTCCTACGTTGTTCCCGATGACACCGCCAATGACGGCACCACTACCAGCACCAATGGCGGCACCTTTTTGGGTGTTGTTTGCATTTTTTACGGCATCACAGCTCAGGATAAGGCTCAGGGCCAAGAATGCTGTTGTACTTTTTAAGAAGATCTTTTTCATGTTGTTTTTATTTTCTTGAGAATTCATATACTACGGTCACGGGTTGTCCGTCCACCGATACGTTGGATTTGAGGGTCATGGCCTGTTCTGTTAGGCTCACAATGTTCAATCGATACCCATAACCTCCGGAAATGTCCTTCCGGTTTTCATCGATGAACTTGAATTGTAATTGGCTGGAGTAGTTGGAGGTGGGCTCCACCACGGACCAACGGAAAAAACGGTCGCCACCTTGGCAAAGGGAGCTCTGCTTGATGGTGTACCTTCCCGTACTGTTGTTGTCCCTAAAGAACCACTCACTGTCCTCGAAGCAGATGTCCTCTGCGTCGTTGAAGATGACCGACTTGAAATTGCCGGAGTTGTTTTCGTAGTACACATTGTCCAAATTCCAGGTACCGCTGAAAATATCCCTTTGGGATCGGGCACTTTTGGATACTGAGCACGAAACAAGCAAAAAGCTTGCTATTGCGACGAATAATAATGATCGTTTTACCATAAGATTTAAAAGTTAATGTTCAATAAAAGATACGAAATGGGTCAATATAAAGTTGTTTTATCCATCAAAAAATGGTTAAATGTTTGCAAATCAATATGCGTACAATTCCAATAATGCCGCCTCGAACCGCTTCTTGGGCAGGTAATTTGCCTCCAGTTCCTTCGCAAACGGAACAGGGGTCTCCAGACTGCCGATGCGCTTTACCGGGGCGTCCAGATACTCAAAACATTCTTCCATGACCATGGCGGAAATATCACTCGCAATGCCCCCGAACAGGGTGTCCTCTTGCAGAATGATCAGTTTGCCTGTCTTTTTCAAGGAAGTCTTGACGGCATCAAAATCCAGAGGTTGAAGTGTGCGCAAATCTAAGAGATCCGCGTCGATTTCTGGATGTTTTTCCAATACTTCGATGGCCCAATGTACCCCGGCACCATAGGTGACCACGGAAATGGCCTCGCCTTTCCTTACCCAATTGGCCTTGCCAAAAGGTATCGTGTAATAGTCGGAAGGCACCTCGCCGTACACGCTTCGGTACAGTCCCTTATGCTCAAAGAACAGCACGGGATTGGGGTCGTTGATGGCCGTGTTCAACAAGCCTTTTGCATCCGCGGGAAAAGCGGGATAGACGACTTTGAGGCCGGGGGTCTTCGTAAACCAAGCCTCGTTGGTCTGCGAATGGAAAGGTCCCGCCCCTACTCCCGCCCCGCAGGGCATACGGATCACCACGTCCGCTTTTTCGTTCCAGCGGTAATGCGATTTGGCCAAGTAGTTCACAATGGGGTTGAATCCGGAACTCACAAAATCAGCGAACTGCATTTCCACCACGGCTTTCATTCCGTTGATGGAAAGCCCCATGGCCGCGGAGACAATCACGGATTCGCAAATGGGCGTGTTCCGTACTCTGCTCCTTCCGAACTTGGGGACAAAACCTTCCGTGATCTTGAAGACGCCACCATACTCGGCAATGTCCTGTCCCATCAAAATCAATTCGTTGTGGCGGTACATGGATTGCTCCAATCCTTCCGAAATGGCATCCACAAAGCGGATGTTTTTCACCCCTTCTTTTGGATTTATTTCTTGATAGTCAAATGGTTGGTAAACATCACCTAACTCTTTGGTTTCATCAAAGGAAATCGTCGGCTCATCAAAAGCAAGTTTCAAATTTTCATCGATTTCTTCTGATATTCCGGCTTTTAGCTGTTCTATTTTTTCTTCGGACAACAATCCATTTTCCAGCAAGAAGGCTTCATAATTGGCAATAGGGTCTTTCTTTTCCCATTCTTTCATCAACTTTTCAGGAACATATTTGGTGCCACTGGCCTCCTCATGCCCGCGCATACGAAAGGTCTTGAACTCCAAAAGTATGGGCCTCGGCCTTTTTCGGATGGCCTTGCAGAGCTCGTCCACCTTGGCATAGACCTCTAAAATGTTGTTGCCGTCGATGATGCGGGATTCCATGCCATATCCCTTGGCCCTGTCCGCCAGGTGTTCACAGTTGTATTGCTCATTGGTGGGCGTGGAAAGTCCATAGCCATTGTTTTCGATACAGAACAATACGGGCAGGTTCCATACGGATGCCACATTGAGCGCTTCATGGAAATCGCCTTCGCTGGTGGCACCTTCGCCCGTAAAAACGGCCGTCACCCTTTTTTTGCGCCGAAGCATATCGGCCAGGGCAATACCATCCGCCACCCCCAACTGTGGACCCAAGTGGGAGATCATGCCCACAATCTTATATTCCTGGGTGCCAAAATGGAAACTGCGGTCCCTGCCATTGGTGAAACCGCTCTGTTTTCCCTGCCATTGCGAGAACAATCGGTTCAAGGGGATGCTTCTGGAAGTGAAGACCCCAAGGTTGCGGTGCATGGGCAAAATATATTCGTCCTCTTTCAGGGCTTGGGTCACGCCCACGGAAATGGCCTCTTGTCCGATGCCGCTGAACCACTTGGAAACCTTGCCCTGTCGCAGCAAGATCAGCATTTTTTCCTCAATCATCCGGGGCTTGAGCATCCCAGTGTACAGGTCCAGCAATTTCTGTTGACCCAGGTCGCCAATATGATATCTCATACGATAAAATTCAACGGTCTAAAAGTAGTAAAACCCCCCCCATCTTTCCGTAAACTTCAAAAATCTTCGGTAAGATTCATTACTTTTGACCTTATTACAAACCATTTAGATATGAGTGCGATTCCAAGTGTAAACCTAGAGGATTTCATCTCCGGGGACCCGGCCCGAAAGGAAAAGTTTGTCAAGGAAATAGGTGCTGCTTTTGAGGGTATCGGCTTTGTGGCCCTGAGCGGACATTTTTTATCCGATGAACTGGTGGACGACCTCTATTCCGAGATCAAAAAATTCTTCCAACTGCCCCAAGAGGTCAAGGACAAGTATGAGATTGAGGGCATTGGCGGACAAAGGGGGTACACTTCCTTTGGAAAGGAGCATGCCAAGGGCAAAAAGGAGGGCGACCTGAAGGAGTTTTGGCATTTTGGCCAATATGTGGAGGACAATCCGAAACTGGAAGCGGAATATCCGGCCAATGTGACGGTGGAGGAGCTGCCCAAATTTAACGCCGTTGGCAAGGAAACCTATCAAATGCTGGAAAAAACAGCCAAATATGTGTTGCGTGCACTGGCCCTGCACCTTGATCTGGAGGAAACCTATTTTGATGACTTCATCAAGAACGGAAACTCCATTCTGCGGCCCATCCACTACCCTCCTATCACCACGGAGCCCAAAAATGCGGTCAGGGCTGCGGCGCATGGAGACATCAACCTGATTACCCTGCTCATGGGTGCGCACGGAAAGGGACTGCAGGTGCAAAATCACCAAGGGGAATGGGTGGATGCCATTGCTAAACCCGACCAATTGATGATCAATGTGGGGGACATGCTTTCCAGACTGTCCAACAATAAATTAAAATCCACGATCCATCAAGTGGTGAACCCGCCAAGGGAACTGTGGGGCACGTCCAGATACTCCATTCCGTTCTTTATGCACCCCATCAGCGAAATGCCATTGAACTGCTTGGAGAACTGTATCGATGAGGAAAACCCCAAAGCCTACGAGGACATTACCGCAGGGGAATTTTTGCACGAAAGGCTCATTGAATTGGGGCTGGTCAAAAAATAGAGATAAGGAATCAGGGAGGGTAATCTTGTGATGCCTTTCGTTGATTTGCTTTTTGGCACATTGTATCACTGGCACATTTGGTTATCTTTGTGTGAAATCATGGCTATGGATTACAAGACTATCATAAGAAGAGATCCCCACAAGCGTTTTGGGAAACCATGCATTAGGGAAACCCGCATTTCGGTCTATGATGTATTGGGTTGGCTTTCTTCTGGAATGACGTTTAAGGAAATTATCAATGACTTTCCGGAGCTGACAACGGATGACATTAAGGCATGCTTGGCCTATGCTGCCGACAAAGAACGAAAATTACAGTATGCCAACTAATGAAATTGCTCTTTGATCAGAATATTTCATTTAGGATAGTTTCTAAACTTGGAAAGGATTTTGAAGGATGCGCTCATGTTTCAGAATGCAATTTAACCAACGTTGGAGATTCTAAAATCTGGGATTACGCCAAGAAAAATGGATATGCAGTCGTAACTTTTGATTCTGATTTTTATGACATCAGTATTATAAATGGGCATCCGCCAAAAATAATTTGGATTCGATCCGGTAATTTGACTACAAGTGAAATTGTTGACCGCCTCATCCAACACAAATTAACAATCCATAATTTCTTGAGCAATGAAGACTTCAGGGACTTATCCTGTTTAGAAATTGATTGACATTTAGAAATTTTTTTATCACATACACTAAAAAATTGGATCTACACGACCAGCTCAAAAATCTGTTTCCCGACCACGTGCCCGATGAGGAGCCCGAAAAAAACAATGATGCCCCATCCTATTGGCTGCAGGACGACCCCATTATCTGCAAATATGAAAAGCGTAAGGGCAAACCCATTACCATTTTGGAAGGCTATAACGGGGCCGAAAGTGATTTTAAAAAACTGGCCAAGGACCTGAAAACATTTTTGGGCGTTGGGGGCAGTTTCAAGAATGATACTATCATTATCCAAGGCGATTACAGGGACAAGATCATGACCTTTCTGAAAGAGAATGGTTTTTCAGTGAAACGGGTCGGGGGATGACTGGAATTTCCCCAAAATGAAAGTACGAGGCTTTTACGTGTTAAAATTAGATGCTGAAAACCAATGTTTTGTGAAAAAATTTTTGTGTTCTTGGTAGATGTTTTAATTTTATTCTTCCTAACCAACAAAAACTAAAGCTGAAAATGAAATCACTGTTGCACATTACCAACGGGGACAGTTTTACGTCCAGATTGCAGTCCTTACAGCTAAAGGGCGACATTATCACATGGCGGGAAATGCTATGCGAGGGCAAGACCCTTTGCGCCGTGGGAAGCGAATCTTTTTGGAAGACCCGGTTTGAATTCCTCAACAAAAATTACAAGGTCACCAAGTCTTGGTTCGTAGAAAAGACACTCAAGGAATACCGTTCCCTTTGTAACCATAAACAGCAGGACCATATTGTTTTATGGTTTGAATACGACCTTTTTTGCCAAATAAACATGCTGGCTGTCCTGAGTTGGCTGAAGGAGCACAGGCGACATGCCGAAATTTCACTGGTGTGCAGTGGCAAGGAAGATGAAAGTGGCAAATTGTACGGACTCAATGAACTCAGCGACGAAAGATTGCTGCAATTGTACGAAAGCCGTACCATGCTTTCCCAGGATGATATTGAGTATGCGGATTACATCTGGCAGCTGTATTGCAGTGACAATCCCATACGTATGGAAAATCAGTTGGCCAACAACGATTTTCAATTTGAGTATCTAAACGAAGCCCTAAAAACCCATCTCAAGCGATTCCCAACCATAAAAAATGGCCTCAACGAACTGGAAAACCATGTGTTGAAAACCGCGGTGGCCAAAAAACCAGAATCGAGGAACGCCCTCATGGGGCAGTTGCTGTCCGATCAAGGGTATTATGGTTTTGGCGACACGCAATACGAACGCATCATCACTTCCTTGAAACCACTCTTCAATTCCTTCAATCCTGTCAAATTGACCAAAAAAGGCAAGGAAGTATTGGAGAACAAATCAAATTATTATTCGCAAATACGTGATAATCAATTATATTTGGGTGGCTCCTTAAAGTATAACTTCCTGTATAATACCGACACCAACCGCATCTTAAAACTCTAAGTGGATGTTTTCATTAGGAAGCTCAGAGCTTATTCTGAACCCTGATGGCAGCATTTACCATCTCAATCTTTTGCCTGAGGATATTGCGGAAACCATCATCACGGTCGGGGACCCGGAACGTGTTCCCGAAGTATCCAAATATTTCGATAGCATCGAAGTACGAAAAGGCAAGCGCGAGTTTCTGACCCATACCGGACATTTATCGGGAAAACGCCTCACCGTGATCTCCACGGGTATCGGCACGGACAATATCGATATTGTGCTGAACGAATTGGATGCGCTGGTCAATATCGATTTCGCTTCGCGACAGGTCAAAAATGAAAAAAAACAGCTTGGTATCATACGAATCGGTACATCGGGCACTATCCGTCCGGAAATTCCCATTGATTCGTTCCTGATGAGCACTTCGGCCATTGGCCTTGATGGACTCATGCATTTCTATGGCAATTCCGACCCCAGAAACAAAGCTATGGAAAGGGCGCTCATCAAGCATTTGGATTGGGGCGGACACCACATTGTGCCCTATGTCGTGGATTCCGATGTGCAATTAAAAAAACTATTCCTTTCCCCAGGCTTTCATTCAGGCATAACGGTCACCAATCCAGGATTTTATGGCCCTCAGGGAAGAATACTCCGCTTGGCTCCAAAAGTGTTGGATTTTCAGGACAAACTGGCTTCATTTTCATTTGAAGGCCAGCACATCACCAATCTGGAAATGGAAACCGCAGGCATTTACGGACTTTCTCAATTGATGGGGCACAAAGCCGTGTCGTTGAACGCTATCTTGGCCAATCGGGCCACTGGGGAATTCTCAACGGATGGCGGCAAGACCATAGATTCCTTGATCAAATTTACCCTGGAACGGCTAGTGAGTGATCCATCGGTATAAAATACCGTGCGGAACACTTATTTTTGTCCTATCAACATGAAGAGATGAAGAACGTGAACATCATCGGGGTACCGGAACATTTTAACCTGCCTTGGCACTTGGCCATGGAAGAAGGGGCTTTTGAGGACAGGGGTATAGCGCTTGACTGGACAGATGTCCCCGAAGGCACAGGAAAAATGTGTCAGTTGCTGGAAACTGGGGAGGCCGATATGGCCATTATCCTAACGGAGGGCATCATCAAGAGCATATCCCAAGGAAATCCCAGCAAGATTGTCCAAGAATTCGTCTCATCACCCCTGCTCTGGGGCATCCATGTGGCGGCGGACAGTGAAAGAACGTCCATAGCTTCATTGCAGCACGACAAAGTGGCCATAAGCCGAATGGGAAGCGGAAGCCATTTGATGGCCTATGTGAATGCCCAAAACCAGGGTTGGGACACAGAAAAGCTCCAATTTGAAATCGTGGACAACCTCGACGGTGCCGTAAAAAATCTGACCGAAGGCTCGAATGCCTATTTCATGTGGGAACATTTCACCACAAAACCTTTGGTGGACAATGGGACCTTTAAACGATTGGGCGACTGCCCTACCCCTTGGCCTTGTTTTGTGATTGCGGCCACCGATTCGTTCCTGAAAGACAACAGAGGGATTGTAGGCCACATTCTGGACATCATCAATACCTATACGTTGGAATTCAAGGATATTCCGAGTATCGACAGGACCCTTTCCAATCGATATGGGCAACAACTGGAAGATATTCAGGAGTGGCTGGGAAAAACCACTTGGGGGCAACAACAGATGGCCCCAAAAACCTTGGAAGGCATCCAATCCCGCCTGTTCCAGCTCAATTTGGTTGAAGAAATCAAAGAACCTTCGCGGTTTCTTTGGAAATAAACCTACCACTCAATGCTCGTCTTGCCCATTTGGGCCAACAATCGATTGGTTTTGCTAAAGTGTTGGTTCCCAAACCAGAGTCCGCGGTTGGCACTCAAAGGCGAGGGATGTCCGGAAGTCAGGATATGGTGTTTCCGTTGATCGACCAAAGCGGATTTCTTTTTGGCAAACCCGCCCCAAAGTAGAAAAACGACCCCTTCCAATTGTTCCGATACCGTTCGGATGACCGCATCCGTGAACGTTTCCCAACCTTTGTTCTGATGGCTTCCCGCCTGATGTGCCCGCACAGTCAAGGTAGCGTTCAGGAGGAGCACTCCTTGGTCGGCCCAGCGCTCCAGGTTGCCGCTCTTCGGATAGGGTTTTTCCACGTCCGTCTTGATTTCCTTAAAGATATTGACCAAGGAAGGAGGATGGGGAATGCCATCCTTTACGGAAAAGCAGAGGCCGTTTGCCTGGCCGGGGCCGTGGTAGGGATCTTGCCCGATGATGACCACCTTCGTCTCTTGGAACGGACAATGGTCAAAAGCGGCAAAAATATCCTTACCCTTTGGGTAACAGGTATAGTGTTGATATTCCTGCTTCACAAATTGGGTCAATTGTTGAAAATAGGGCTTTTCAAACTCTTGATGTAAATGGGCCTTCCAACTGGGCTCAATGGCAACATCCATGTGCTATTTCTTTTTGATAATGCTTACACAAATCTAATCAACTGTCAGTTCAAGTGAAATTCCGGAGGAATTTTGTATCGAGAACTTAAAGCTTTGGCGAAGCTAAGAGGTTTTGATTTGAAATTCTGGTTCTCGATACTATTTTTCTTTCGAAAAATCACTCGAACTGACAAATTTCATTGACCAATAAACAATGCCATTGAATGTACGTATTGCTATGCTTTTACTTTATGGGGTCAGAACAAAAACAGCAAAATCCTATATTTGTCCTGCTAACGGAAAAAGATGCGCAACATTCACCCCAAAACACTACAAGACCTCGAATTTCCAACGGTCTTGAACCAAATATCGGCCCGCTGCAACACAGAGCTCGGTAAAGAACACGCCCTGCACATTGTCCCCATTGATGACAAGGAGGAATTGATGGAAGTTTTGGGGCAAACTTCGGAGTATTTGGCTTCTTTTTCCAACGACAACCGCATTCCCAACCATGGTTTTGATCAAATCAATCCAGAACTCGGGCTGTTGAAGATAGATAACAGTACGCTGGAGATCATGGGTTTCCGAAAAATCGGGAACATTTGCAAAACAGTGGCCATCCATCAAAAATTCCTGAAAAAGTTTAAGGAATACTATCCATTGCTCTTTCAAAAATCGGAAGGGTTGGAACCCAATTCGGAGATTTCGGAAGCCATTGATGCCGTTATCGATAAATTCGGGGAAATCAAGGATTCGGCGTCTGCCGATTTGAGACATATCCGTAGCCTGATCAATGAGGTGCGGGGCAAGATCAATCAAAGTTTTGGGGCTGCACTGGTACGTTGCCAATCACTGGACTATTTGGACGAAATCCGGGAATCCGTCATGGAAAACCGAAGGGTGTTGGCCGTGAAGGCCATGCACCGCAAAAAGGTGAAAGGCAGTGTGATGGGTGCCTCTAAAACAGGCAGCATTGTCTATATAGTTCCCGAAGCGACCCTGACCTATGCCCGTGAACTGAACAATCTGGAATTTGAGGAAAAAGAGGAGATCCAACGAATATTGAACCAGTTGACAGGCCAGATCAGACCTTATCTGGAACTGTTAAAAACCTACCAGGCCTATTTGGTGGATACGGACATCACAGCAGCCAAAGCCAAATACGCTTTGGACATGAATGCCATTTTGCCCGAAATCAATCAGGAGCGGGAACTGTTCCTAAGGGATGCCTATCACCCCCTTCTCTATTTGTCCAACAAACGAAAACAACAAAAAACGTGGCCGCAGACCATCAAACTGCACAAGGAGAACCGCATTATCGTGATCTCTGGTCCCAATGCCGGGGGAAAAAGCATCACCCTGAAAACCATTGGCCTCTTGCAGGTGATGTTGCAGAGCGGTATGCTCATTCCCGTACACGAACGCAGCTCGGTCTGCCTGTTCGAAAAGATCTTGACCGATATTGGGGACAATCAATCCATTGAAAATCATCTGAGTACATACAGTTATCGGTTAAAGAACATGAACCAGTTCCTGAAAAAGTGCAATGATGAGACCCTGTTCCTGATCGATGAATTTGGCACCGGAAGTGATCCCGAGCTGGGCGGGGCCTTGGCGGAAGCCTTTTTGGAAGTGTTCTATGAGCGTGAGGCCTACGGTGTCATCACCACCCACTACGCCAACCTGAAGGCACTGGCCAATGAGCTGCCCCATGCCACCAATGCGAACATGCTCTTCAATGCCAAGACCCTGGAGCCTACCTTCCAACTGGTGCTGGGCGAAGCAGGAAGCTCCTTTACGTTTGAGGTGGCGCAGAAGAACGGCATCCCCTACTCTTTGATCAACAAAGCCAAGAAGAAAATCGAGCGGGGCAAGGTCCGGTTCGATGCCACCATTGCCAAGTTGCAAAAGGAACGGAGCAAAATGGTGGAGACCGGCTCCAAACTCAAAGAAGAGGAAACCAAGGCCCGTGAAGAATCCGAACGTTTGGAACAGCTCAACACCAAGATCAAGTCAAAGTTGGAGAGCTATCAGGAACTATATGACCACAACCAGCGGATGATCCAATTGGGCAACAAGGTGAATACCATTGCGGAACGCTATTTCATCGACAATAAAAAACGTCCGTTGATCTCGGAACTGCTCAGGATCGTGGAGACCGAGAACAGCAAGCGAAAAAAGACCACCGCAAAAAAAGCCAAGGAAAAACAGGAACAGCAGCAACAGGTGGCCCAAGAACTGGAGCAAAAGATCCAAAAAGTGCGGGTGGAGAAAAAGGAGAAAAAGAAAAAAGAGGTCCAAGCCGAAAAGAACAAGCCCAGGCCTGTCTTTAAGGTGGGCGACCGCGTCCGTTTGATGGACGGCAAGGCCGTGGGCAGTATCGATAGTCTGGAGAAGGGCAAGGCCGTGGTGAACTACGGGATATTCACTACCAATGTGGGCGTGGAGCAGTTGGAGTTGGTAGAGGCTAAGAAATAGGCACTTTTATTCCGCACTTGGTACGGAATCCCTTTTTTAGAATGTTGATAACTCCTCATAAATCAATAACTTACCGTATTGTTTTTTTGCCGATTTTTCGGTTGACTTCGGTGTCGGATAATATAATTCATTTAAAACCGAATCATATCTCTAACGTTGTGCATAATCTAAAAAATAATACATGAATAAAGATTTACCATACATGAGTTCTCCCGGAACACTTGGAAAAATTCTAAATAAAATCATCGAAGCTAGTGTTCCAGAATCCTTTAATGCAGATTTTTTAGGAACCAAACTTGGTTTCCCTGGTGGAAATCAAAGAACATTTATTTCATGGGCAAAGAAATGCGGATTACTTAATCCAGATGGAACGCCAACTCAACTTTACAAGAATTTCAGAAACCCTGATTTTAGAGGTGCAGCGATGGCAAAAGCTCTAAAAATCGGATATGAAGAACTTTATATGAGAAATGAGTATGCACATGACCTTCCCGATAAAGATGTAAAGAAATTAATTTCTGAAATAACTGGTAAAGCTCATGATAATAATACGGTGGCGGTAATAGTAAGATCGTTTGTTAATGCTAAAGAATTTGCAGATTTCGAAGCAAAAACATCCGATAAAGTGGTAGAAGAAAGAAAGATTGATGAAAAGTTAAATAAATCCGAAGCTATTCAAGTTCCACAAGAAGCAAAGAGTAATAGAGTTAAGCTAGGCTTAAACTATACCATCAATTTAGTTTTGCCCAAAACTGATGACCCAGCGATATACGATGCCATTTTTAAATCATTAAAAGAAAATTTATTGGATGAATAGTATTGATAAAATCAAACTCTTCAGTCTTGCAAACTCACTTACCGAGCATCATTTAGATAAGTTAGAGAATGAGTTTGATATTAACCTAGGGAGAGAACCAAAGGTTGAAGTTCAGAAAAAGGAATATTACCTTCAATTTGATGCTGAGTTTAGAAAAGAAGCAAAGTTTATGGCTGAGCACTACGAAGTATTCTACTGCTTAGAAAAATCAATTAGGAAACTTATTAGAGAATTAATGGACGAGAAATTTGGAATTGATTGGTGGGAAGAAAAAGTAAGTGAGCCAATAAAGAAAAATGTTCGAGACAACATTAAAAGAGATGAAGACTCTGGTTTTACAATTCGATCCGAAGAACCAATCGACTACACAACTTTCGGTGAATTAAGTCAAATTGTATCAGGGAATTGGGTTGCTTTTGAAGATTTATTCAAAAGAGGACAACGCTCTTTTCAAAGAATCATGACCAACTTAAATCAGTTAAGAGGTCCAATTGCCCATTGTAGCCCGTTAGCAGAAGATGAAGTCGTAAGACTTGAACTAACCGTGAAAGATTGGTTTAGACTAATGGAATAAAAACTATGCACACACCATAAATAAGCTATAGCTTGGTCAGTCCACATTTGGAGAGGTCTGTGCCGAGACACACCGCAGCCATATACAAGAAACGATAGCAAAACCCACTTTTCTTTATCATTTTGTTATCCCGGTCCAACCTGAAACCAACTCCTTCTATTTTTTTCCTATCTTGTTTGGCAATTCACGACCAAAACAACGTAAACAAAAAATGAAGAAAAAATCATCCTCAAGTAGAAGAAACTTTGTGAAGAACACTGCAATGGCTTCCAGTATCTTCATCGTACCCCGCCACGTGTTGGGTGGGCCGGGCTTTTTGGCCCCCAGTGACCGTCTGAACCTAGCTGCAATCGGTGCCGGCGGTAAAGGTGCCAGCGATATTGCCAATGCGTCCGTGAACGGGCGCGAACGCGTAGTGGCCCTTTGCGATGTGGATTTTTCAGGGTCGGCCAAGCGATCGGTGGAACTTTTTCCCAAGGCGAAGCTCTACAACGACTATCGGGAAATGCTCGATAAGGAAAAGGACATCGATGCGGTGACCATCAGTACCCCGGACCACGTCCACGGACCCGCAGCGGCCTACGCCATGCAGCGTGGCAAGCATGTGTATGTCCAAAAACCCCTCACCCACAACATCCGCGAAGCAAGGGTGTTGACCCAAATGGCGAGGGACAAAAAAGTAGTGACCCAAATGGGCAACCAAGGAGGGTCCAACCCGCTATTGGGTCTGGTGCAGAAATGGGTGGATTCCGGGGCATTGGGCCGGATCACCAAAGTGGAAATTTGGACCAACCGCCCTGTGTGGCCGCAAGGCTACGCCATGCCCGAACCCAACCCCGAAGGTAAACCCGACGACCTGTTCTGGGACCTTTGGTTGGGCCCTGCTCCCGAGAAACCCTACATTCCCAACCTGCATCCGTTCAACTGGCGGGGCTGGTGGGACTATGGAACCGGAGCTTTGGGCGACGTGGGATGCCATTTGGTGGACATTCCGTACCGAACCCTGAAACTGGGCTACCCTACAGCTGCAGAATGTAGCGTGGGAACAGTGTTTTCCCAAATGTGGAACCCCGATTACCATCCTGAAGGTTGTCCGGCCACCTCGTTCATCACGTTGAACTACGAAGCGACCGAGAAAACCGGAGCGCCCTTGATCATGACCTGGAGCGATGGGGGCATACGTCCCTCCCATCCAGAGATCATTCCTGCGGACAGCGACATTGGTGGACCGGGAAGTTACAACGGTGTGCTGATCCATGGGGAAAACGGGGTGATCTCCACCAACATCAACGACAGTTCACCTTTGACACCAAAACTCTATTTGAACAATGGCACCACCGAGTTCGGACCAGAGGTAGAGGACATGCCAGAGCCCGAATATGGACACCAGCGCAAATGGGTGGATGCCTGTAAAGCCGGTTTTGGCAGCCAGGAACACTTGGACCTGACGTCCTCCTTTGATTATGCAGGACCTATGACGGAAACCGTTCTCATGGGCAACTTGGCCATCCGTAGCTATATGCTGCGCAGACCGAATGCCGAGGGCAATTTTGAATTCTATGGCCGCAAAAAGCTGCTATGGGACGGAGAGAACATGAAGGTCACCAATTTTGAAGATGCCAACCAATTTGTTACCCGGACCTATCGTGAAGGGTGGGAAGTGTAATCGTTGGAAATCACCATATACAAACAAAAGGGTCGCCAATGGCGGCCCTTTTTGATAGTATACTGATTGTCTAAAAAATGGGGTTCCACAGCACCAACCCTAGGAACGTGCCGTTTTCCCTTTAGTGGAGGATGTTTGCCCGTTTTTGGGGTTGTTGCACCTGTGCTTTTGAGTCAATATCTAGATGATTCGCATCAAAGCATCCAGAGACCGAACCCTAATTTAGTGACCGTTTAGAAACCCTTAAATTTTACAAAATGAAAAAGAATGTATTGATTATAGTGGCTTTTCTCATCGGAGCGACCTGCTTTGCACAGAACACGAACAATGTACAGTTGGGCGCACGTGGCGGTGTCAATTTTGCCACCGTGGCCGGCGACGACTTTGATAGTCCAGACTCCCGGACTTCATTTTATGTAGGTTTAGTGGCCGAGGCCCCCTTGTCCGATCACGTTTCCCTACAGCCGGAAGTCTTTTATTCGGGCCAAGGTTTTGATATCACTGATGAACCCGACACTCCGGATGCCCAGTTTCAAGTGGACTACATCCAAGTGCCCGTTCTTTTGAAATTCTACATCGCTGATGGGCTTAACATTCAGGCGGGGCCACAATTTGGCTTCAAGGTGAATGAGGAATTGGACTTTGATCCCACGGAAGACCCAGGGGATTTTGATTCGGATTCCATCAGGGACTTCGATTTTCAGGGAACAGCAGGATTGGAATATAAGTTTCCTTCAGGATTCTTTATCCAAGGAAGATATTCCTACGGATTCTCCGAAATGATCGAGGACGTGGATGTCCATAACTCCGTATTTTCCGCTGGACTTGGATTTATGTTCTAGGAAAACAACAAATTGCTGAAAAAGAAAATGAATACCTCCATCCTACCCCATTAGGATGGAGTTTTTTAGTGGGCACTTTGATCTTGCGTGGCTCACCATACTTTTTTTAGGAAAATCACCGAACTTTGTGACGAACAAAGTATTGATGGGAAGCATTTCAATTTTTGGGAAATCCATGGAAAAAAAAGGAGCAACTGTGGTTATCAGCCATCACATCATTGATGGAAAACAAGATCAGTACGAGGCATGGCTCAAAGAGATTGGTCCTTTGTGCCAGAAATCTGAGGGTTTTATGGATTGGCAGATTGTCCGCCCCATTCCCAACCTTACATTCATTTACACGGTGATCATTAGGTTCAATACAGTATCCAACCTAAAAAATTGGATGGGTTCCCATGCTAGAAAGGAATTAATTTCGGCAGTTCGCCCACTCTTGGCCAAAGATGACAGTTATGAGATAAACAGTGGTCTTGATTTTTTGTTCACACCCCAAAGCAACAAGAGCAAACCTCCCGCAAAATGGAAACAGTTCCTGATTACCTGGTCTGCTATCTTTCCATTGTCCATAGGAGTCCCGCTAGTGTTGATGCCGTTATTCAAAGAATTGAAAATCAGTGAATATCGATATATAAGTTCATTATTGGTCACAGGATTGATTGTTTTTCTGATGGTGTATCTCATCATGCCGAATTACACCAGACTCATCAAGAAATGGCTTTACAGCTAAGTATGGGCGAGGTACTAAGCTTTCAGTTTAATCAGATACTTTATGTTTCCAGGGATAGGAAAAACCATATTCTATACAATAAATAAGGGTCATTTTTTGAAAACAATAAAACTATCTTTACATTGTTTTTTTAAGAACATTTGAAAATTGAGCATGGCAAAGAACACATACACCATTTCGGTCATACAACTGAATCTGAACGACACCCCTGAAAACAATCTGAAAAAATGCATGGAGTGGGTAAAAAAAGCCGCGGCCAAAGGTGCCGAGGTCATTTCACTGCCCGAACTTTACAGTAGCCATTATTTCTGCCAAAGTGAGGACACCGACAACTTTTCATTGGCAGAACCTTTGTATGGCACTTCCTTCAAAGCTTTCAGTGCCCTAGCCAAGGAGCTTGGAGTGGTCATCATTGTGCCCTTTTTTGAAAAGCGCATGTCCGGCGTGTACCATAATAGTGCCTACATTATTGATTCTGATGGTTCCGAGGCAGGATTGTACCGAAAAATGCACATTCCGGACGACCCCCACTTTTATGAAAAATTCTACTTCACCCCAGGAGATCTGGGCTTCAAGACCATACCCACCCAAAAAGGCAAAGTGGGCACCCTCATCTGTTGGGACCAATGGTACCCGGAAGCGGCCCGTTTGACGGCCCTCCAAGGTGCGGAAGTCCTCTTCTACCCCACGGCCATAGGTTGGCATCCGAAGGAAAAAGAGGAATTTGGGGAAAAACAGCATGGGGCCTGGATGAACGTGATGAAGGGGCATGCCGTGGCCAATGGGGTCTATGTGGCAGCAGCAAACAGAATTGGTTTGGAAAAATATTTGCCCGATACAGAGGGCATCGAATTTTGGGGTTCCTCCTTTATTTGTGGGCCTCAGGGCGAGATCTTGGCCCAGGCCTCTTCGGACCAAGAAGAAATATTGTTGGCAGAAATCGATTTAGATCTACAAGAAAGTGTTCGCCAAAACTGGCCCTTCCTTCGCGATAGACGAATCGATATGTATGGGGCCATCACCAAAAGAGCTATTGACTAATGGCGGCAGTATCATGGCGATTTCCTGCGGAATGGGAGAAACAACAGGGCATTTTGTTGTGCTTTCCGCACAATGGAAACGATTGGCCCGGTAAATATGGGGCCATTCAATGGGCCTTTGTGGAATTCATCAAAAAAGTGGCCACTTTTGAAGAAGTGTTTCTCGTAGTCGCTTCCGAACAGCTCAAGGACAAGGTCCATGAAATGCTCAAATGGGCCCACGTGGACACCGATAGGGTGTCCTTCATTGTCCACAAAACCAACCGCAGTTGGATGAGGGACTCCGGTCCCATCATCGTAAAGAGTGGAGCGCAACGAAAAGCATTGAACTTCAATTTCAATGGTTGGGCCAAATATGCCAATTACAAACTTGACAGACATGTCCCGCAGAAGGTCTCCGACTTTTTGAACGTTCCTTTGGAACAGGTGACCTACAAAGGGAAACCTGTGGTGCTCGAAGGTGGCGCCATCGATGTGAATGGAAAAGGAACCCTGATCACTTCCGAAGAATGTCTTTTGGACCCCAAGATCCAAGTCCGGAACCCAGGATTCACCAAAGAGGATTACGAAACCATATTCAAAGAATATCTGGGGGTCACCAACACCATCTGGCTGGGTGATGGCATCAAAGGGGACGATACCCACGGCCATATCGACGATCTGGCGCGGTTCGTGGACGCGGAAACCATTGTCACCGTTGTGGAATCGGACACCTCGGATGCCAACTATGCACCTCTTCAGGACAACCTGAAACGATTGGAAAGTGCGGTTTTGGAAAATGGAAATAGACCCAGATTGGTAACGCTTCCCATGCCCAAACGGATTGATTTTGATGGAATAACACTTCCGGCCAGTTATGCCAATTTCTTGATCCTGAACAAGGCCGTGTTGATGCCTACCTTCAATGATGCCCGAGACCGTGACGCCCTCAACATTTTGACAAGTGTTTTTCCCGATCGGGAGGTCATCGGGATCAGCGCCATAGACCTGATTTGGGGATTTGGAACCTTGCATTGTTTGAGCCAGCAGATACCGGAATGAACATGAAATACTTCTTCTGTTTTCTTTTTATACTTACCGCCCTTTCTGTTTCGGCCCAACCCTCCGTACAGAACGATTCGGTTTATACGATTCAGGATAGTGTATTGATACCTACCCGTAGCGGGGTCGCCATTTCTGCAACCATTGTTAGGAAAAAGGAAAGCACAGGGTCTTTGCCAGTTATCTTATTTTATACTACCTATCACCAAGGACCTGGTGATACCATTTTGGGGAAAAGGTCGGCGGACAGGGATTATGTGGGCATTGTGGCCTATGCCCGCGGTATTCGCGCCGATTTAAACCATTATGACCCATATGAACACGAAGGGACTGACATTTATGACATTATAGATTGGGTAAGCAAACAGCCTTGGTGCAACGGAACAGTTGGGATGTTGGGAGGAAGCTATACTGGTTTTTCCCAATGGGCTACCGTAAAGAACGTTCATCCTGCCCTGAAGACCATTGTGCCCCAAGTGGCCGTGATGCCCGGCTACGATACCCCCATGGAAAACAATGTACAGATGAATCTGGGACTGTATTGGCCAAACGACAATATCTATAAAAGTGGGAACATACGAAGAAGCCTGCCTTTTGAATGGTTTGAAAGTGGCATTGCATGGCGCAAATTGGATAGTTTGGCCGGAAAAGAAAACCCAATATTCCAGAAATGGCTGCAACATCCAGCTTATGATGAGTACTGGCAATCCATGGTCCCTATGCCCGAAGAGTATGCGAAGATCAACATTCCTATCCTGACAACGACTGGATATTATGACGGCTCACAGATTGGGGCCATACAATATTTCAAGCTGCACAACAAGTACCGAAAAAAAGCAGAACACTATTTGGTGATCGGTCCGTACGATCACTGGGGAGGCCAGCGCAATCCTTCCAAAAACTTGATGGGCTATGAAATCGACAGCGTTGCAAATGTCAGCATGTCCAATTTGGCCTACGATTGGCTCGATTACGTGTTAAAGGGAAAACCAAAGCCAGGATTGCTCAAAGACAAGGTGAACTATCAAGTGATGGGGACAAATGAATGGAAACATGCACCAAGCCTTAACGAAATCAGCAATGATACCTTGACCCTTTATCTGGATGGGCATATACTGTCCGACAAAAAACCTGTAAAGAAAGCGTTTAGGGAACTGTTGGTGGATTTTAAGGACAGGGAAAACCAAAATAATTATTTTACCCCAGAGATTGTTTTTGATACGTTGGATACAAGTAATGGTTTGGTTTTCAAATCAAGACTTTTTGAAAGGGATTTTTTGGCGAACGGCTCATTTTCGGGAAACCTTGCAGCGACCATCAACAAAAAAGATATGGATATCTCCCTTGCCCTATATGAACAAAGGCCCGACGGAAGCTATTTTTTTCTCACCCGATTTGTGGGAAGGGCCAGCTATGCCGAGGATAATACCAAGCGACAATTATTAAGACCCCGTAAAAAGGAGAACATTCCCTTCGATAACACCCGATTTGTGAGCAAAAAGATCACAAAGGGCAGCCGACTTGTCATTTTGCTCAATATCAATAAACATCCTTTTGAAGTCATCAATTACGGTTCTGGGAAATTGGTGTCCGATGAAACCCTAAAAGATGCATCGGAACCATTGCTTGTCAAATGGCACAATGACAGTCATATCAATGTACCTATTTGGAAGGATTGATTTTTTAATGGCTACTTCCGGTTCTTTTCCTCGATCCATTTGGCCAAGTACTTTGTACTGGTCAAAGTTTCATGGTGCAACAAGCGTCCAATAAAATTTTGGTCTCTGTGACGGGCCAGGTATTCCGTCACCTCGCTTAAATGTATTTTCAGTCTGTTTTGGAGGTTTTCCTTTTGATATAGGATATGGATCAAGACGGTTCCATTGGTTTGAGCGGCCGTCCATTGCTCTTGATGTCGGTATAATTCCACCGCTGCTCTTGCAAAAGAAGCCCAATCATCCGTAACGGCTCCGTTCCAGGGTAGTCCAGCATGCATGCCTTCCGAACCGATGGAAGTTGTGATGCTTGGAATGCCGTGGATCATGGCGTCCAACAATTTACCTTTGATGCCCGCCCCAAAACGTAAAGGAGCCAAGAGCAATCGGTATTTTTGGAGCACATCACCCACATTTTCGGCCCAACCTTCCACATGAAATCCGGTTTTGGGATGGTGCATGTCCTTGACCATCTGTGGCAGGTAAGCCCCATAAATATAGAGATTGACAGAGGGCAATTCCTTTCGGATGAGTGGCCAAATGGAGTTTTTCAATACGACAAGGGAATCCACATTGGGCGCATGCTTTCCATTGCCAATACACACAAAATCGCTCCGCTCTTCAAAACTTGGCCATTGCTGGGCAGTTTTCGGGGAAATGGCATCTACCATGAAAGGCAAATGAAACAGGAGAGCTTCGGGAATGGCCAATTCTTGTTGCAAGAGGTCCATTTCATATAGGGAGATGATCAGGGTGATGTCGCTCCGGTAGATGCTGCTTGCTTCCCGAAGGGTCATCGGATGGTTTCTCCATTGGTCCAACGTGAACTCCCGGTCTTTTTTCAAGGCCCCTTCCCTGGCCTTTCGCAAAGAATGAAGGTCTTCGGTGTTGAGGATGCGCAAAGCTTTGGGGGCAAACTCAGCGACCCGCCAGCCAAACTGCTCTTCCACCATAAAACGGTCAAAAACTACTGCATCGGGCTTCAGTTTGACCAAGAAGTCATCAAAACTGGAATGGTTAAGGGTAATGGTTGCCTCAGTAATGCCCAAACTAGTCAAATCCAGACTGAATTCAGTTTTTGCTGCAGTGGATGCAAAAGTGATCTCATACCCAAATGCAATAAAAGTTTCCAATAATTGCAACATGCGGCAACCGGCTGCCGTGGTCTTTGGTTCTGGCCACACATGGCCGATGACGAGAAGTTTTTTTGCCATACGAAAGGGCTTTCGCTACAATTCCAAGATTCAAGTTGTCTTTGCTTGGCCGCAAGTTGCACTAAATCCAAATAACCCAATAACCAAATAACATAATAACTCCCTACATGCGTGCGGCAAATTTTTGGGAGATGCTGGAACGCAGTTTTCGTTCATAATCTTCCTCCAGCCATTCTTTATAGTTTTTGGTGTTGTTCATGATGCAATAGGAATACTGCTTCACCCGATAGGCAATCTCATCCTTCAGCTCTTTGGCCAGCAGGCGGGCATCGAACACATCCTCACTGTTCTCCACACAGATTTGGGCATGCTGTTCTATGCTGCGCTCCAGCACCAATTTGGATTTTTTTCCTTCGGCAAACACCTTTTTGTATTCTTCCTTGATGTCAAAGGTGATGTTGTCGGACTTGCTGAACTTTGCCCGAAGCTCATCGGGCATTTCATAGACAAAATCACGTTCAATATCCTCATCGTTCTTGATGTTCTCCAGATAGAAATCAGGGAAATGAAAAATTTCCTGCCAGTCCACGGGCGAATCCCATGGTCCGAAGCGGGCAATATTGTTCCCCATGTCCACCACGTTGAACTCGTCCTTGTTGGGCAGTATCCTAGACCCCCTTCCGATCATCTGAAAATAGAGCGTGAGCGATCTAGTGGCCCGGTTCAGGATGATGGACTGCACCGTGGGTTCGTCAAAACCTGTGGTGAGGATGCTCACTGAGGTCAGGATGGCATCTGGGGTCTCCGCGAACCAGTCCAAGATCTCCCGTCGTTCATTTGCGGTGTTCTTGTTGTCCAAGTGACGGATGTTGTATCCGGCCTTCTTGAAGGTTTCATACACATACAACGACGTATTGATCCCATTGTTGAAAATCAACGTCTTGGTCCCCTTTGCGATCTCTTCATAGGCGGACAGCAGTTTGCCCAACATACTGTGGTTGCCATAGAACTCATCGGAAGATTTTACGGTATAGTCCCCGTGAATGCCCAGTTTGAGGGTTTTGAGGCTCACATCGTAGTTGTACAGGTTGGCCTTGGCCAAAAAGTTCTTTTCAATCAATGATTTGATGGATTCCCCAATGATCAGGTGCTTGTAATGGTCCTTCATGGGGAGCTTGATGTTGGAGCTCAAAGGCGTTGCGGTCACCCCAAGAATGGTGGATTTTTCAAAGTATTTGAACAGTTTACGGAAGGAATTGTAATGTGCTTCATCGATGATGACAAGGCCTATGTTGTCAATTTTCACCTTTTCCTCCTGTAGCCGGTTGTTCAGCGTCTCCACCATGGCCACAAAGCACATATAGTCCGCCTGGTCCTGGAGTTCCTTGACCTCGCTGTTGATGATCTTGTTCGCCACCCCAAAACCGTGGAGCATTTGGGAGGTCTGTTTGCTCAGCTCTATCCGGTGGGTGAGCACCATCACTTTTTTGCCGGTATTCTGGATAAACCTTCGGGTAATTTCGGAAAACACCACCGTTTTGCCCCCACCTGTGGGCAATTGGTACAGGATGTTGGTCCCTTCCGGGAGCTCATCCAGATGCTTGAAGATCTTGCGTAGGTCTTCTTGCTGGTAATCGTATAGGGTTTTCTTGTTGATTTCTTTCTTTACCTCCAAAGGAAAATGGGTTAGATGGGTTCCAAATTAAAAAACCCTACAAAATTAGGAGTTTTTTGGGCTTCAGGGAAGAAGTGACCTTGCTTTTCTATCAAGATACTATCAACAATTGGTTTAGAAGGGTAATTTCTTCCAATTCCTGATTTTGGGTATAACATTTTGATAACAATAACATTTACGGTTTGGAAAATAGGGCATAAAAATGTATTATGTAAGCTTATAACACTAAGAAACCATATACAGGAATGAGGCAGCTAAAGATCATCAAACAGGTCACCAACCGGGAATCCAAATCACTGGACAAATATTTGCAGGACATCAGCAAAATCGATTTGATAACCGCACAGGAAGAGGTGGAACTGGCCCAAAAGATCAGGGCCGGGGACCAATTGGCCCTCGAAAAGCTGACCAATGCCAATCTCCGTTTTGTGGTATCCGTGGCAAAGCAGTACCAGAACCAGGGACTCAAGCTGCCCGATCTGATCAACGAGGGAAATGTGGGCTTGGTGAAAGCGGCCAAACGGTTTGATGAGACCAGGGGCTTCAAGTTCATTTCGTATGCGGTTTGGTGGATCAGGCAGTCCATTCTTCAGGCCCTTGCGGAGCAATCAAGGGTGGTCCGACTTCCCCTGAACAAAATTGGCTCCATCAACAAGATCAAAAAAACATTTTCCTATCTGGAGCAGGCCCATGAGCGGCCACCATCCGCAGAGGAAATCGCCAAGGAACTGGACATGACCGTTACAGAGGTGAAACAATCGTTGAAAAACACAGGCAGACACGTGTCCATGGATGCCCCGCTCAAGGAAGGGGAAACGTCCAATCTGTATGATGTGATCAGGGCCGGGGATTCCCCAAAACCGGACAAAGGCCTGATGCACCAGTCCCTGAACACGGAAATCAACCGGGCGCTGGACACCCTATCGCCCCGTGAAGCTGATGTGGTGCGGTTGTATTATGGCATCGGGAACCAGCCTTCCATGACCCTTGAGGAAATCGGGACCACTTTTGACCTGACCCGTGAGCGTGTGCGACAGATACGGGAAAAAGCCATCCGCAAACTGAGGCATACTTCCAAGAGCAAGATCTTAAAATCGTATTTGGGGTGACCGAAAATAGAAAAGGGGATGCACTACTGCATCCCCTTTTCCATGATATCCATAAACACTTAAGGGTGGCTCAATTGATTGATATCAGAATCAACGAGCATTTCGTTCAAATCCCGGATAAAGTTCAGGTAGGCTGTGTTTTCTTGGTTGTGATTTTTCATGGGGCAACATTTGGGGTTAGCAACTATAAATAATCAAGTTCGGCAAGTTCATTGATGCTCAAGATCTCGTTGAGTTCTTGAAGGAATGCCAAGTATTCTTCTCCGTAGGTATCGTATAACATCGCTGTCGTCGGTTTATGTTTGGGTCCTTGGTTATAACGTGAATCTAGTCCAAAGATTATGGGATGACAACAAATTGTGGCGAAACGCGGGACAATGGTTGTGAAATCCCATTTTCATTTTGTTTCCAAAATATCCAGTGCCACTTCAAAATCAAGATCGGGATCCACCTTGCTCGGCCTGATGTTGAATTCGTCATAAATAAAGCAAAGGTTCATGGGCAACCTTCTGCGTTCGCTCTCCGTGATCAGCCCCAACTTGGACAAAAGGGCGCATTTGATCTCAAAGGCCTTGTTGCTGATCTTGGGATCTTCGTGGGTTTCCAGTTCGGCCAGGAACGGGATTTCCTTCTTGTCCCCCACTTCCAACATTTCATTGATGAGCATCAATCGGCACTCCAGATCTTTGGTGTGCTGGAACAAGGGGTAAAAAACACTTTGCAGGTAGGTCGGGAGTCCGTTTTCTGTCATGATGTTCGTTTTTTTTTAAATGGCTCTGAGCACTTGCATTTCGAAGTCCACTTGCTCATCAACTTTGGGAAATTCCGCCAAGAACTGATTGTACAGGAACGAAAGGTGTTTCATGTCCTTGTCCGTCCTACAGAGGATGGCCATTTGCTGTACGGTCTCCAAAAGACCAAAGGTCTTCATCATCCGAAGATTGGGAACCACTTTCTGGCAGGCCAGGTCCAAGGATTCGTGGTCCTCATTTTTGATATGGACATGGGCACCGCCAATGAACTCCAGTACATTTTGCCGGAACATCCGTACCAATTCTTCCATAAGGTCCATTTGGCCCATGCATTCCTCCAAAACGGATTTCAGGCTTATGCTGTGGTCCGCATCCGGTTCGAGGTTTCTTTCTATGGTATGAAAATATGCTGGCATAGGGTTTCCTATATTCGTTTTATTGTTTTCCTGGCTTTGGACCAGTGTCCTCAGTGCTTGTAGCAGTTCCCGTTGTTCGTTGTTCAATGGGGTGTTTTCCAGGGCACTGATCAATTTCATAATGGTAGGCTGCTTTTGGGCTGCTTTTTGTCGGTCCACAGGGTTTCCTCCCAAGCCTTGAATGCCCGCTCTTTGGCAAATTTCTTCAAGCTGTTTGATCTCGCTCACGCCAAAGACTTTGTCCTCTAGGCCATGTTTGAATACTTCAAAGGATTTTTTCAGTTCACCGGCCTCTACCGTGCCCAGTTCCTCATAAGAAAAAGAGCTCAATCCTATTTCCAGTTTTTCCAAGTATGAAAGCAGTTCTCGTGTTCCCAAAATTGTACGGGTAAAAAAGTTAATATTCCATACTAAAAATCTGGATAAAACCAAGGGATCACAATTTATTGTTCCGTAGGATTCGGATTTTGTTGTCAAATTGCGTTATTTGTAGGTGTAAAAAACCGACCATGAAACACTTTTATCTTTTCTGTAGCCTACTCTTGTTCATTTCCTGTGGGGAAAAACAACCCAAAAAAGCTGAAACCTTGGAAGAAAAAGCACAACGGATCCATGATTCCGTCATCACCATCGACACGCATGACGATATCAACATCAATAATTTCACGGACAGCATCAACTATACCCAACGACTGGACACCCAGGTGAACCTTCCCAAAATGGAGGAGGGTGGACTGGATGTGGCCTGGCTGATCGTTTACACCGGACAGGACTCCCTGAACGCCGAGGGTTATGCCAAGGCATCCGAGAATGCAATCTCTAAGTTTGAGGCCATCCATAGGCTGTGCGAGGAAATCGCTCCTGACCAAATAGAATTGGCCTTGAATTCTGCCGATGTGAGACGCATTGTGGCCTCTGGAAAGAAAGTGGCAATGATCGGGGTCGAAAACGCCTATCCGATCGGAGAGGATATGTCCAAATTTGAAGAATACCATAAGCGGGGTGCTCGTTATATTTCATTGGCGCACAATGGCCATAGCCAGTTCAGCGATTCCAATACGGGAGAGCAGGATAGCATTTGGCTGCACAATGGGCTCAGCGAGCTGGGCAAGCAAGCGGTGGCCGAGATGAACCGATTGGGGATCATGATCGATATCTCCCACCCTTCCAAAGCAGCAATGGTACAGATGGTGGAGCTCTCCAAGGCGCCAATCATTGCCTCCCACTCCTCCGCGCGTGCGTTGTGCGGACATAGCCGAAACCTTGACGATGAGCAGCTTTTGATGCTGAAGGAAAATGGTGGTGTGGTCCAAACAGTGGCCTTTAGTTCTTATCTGAACACGGAAAAACACGAGGCGCGTGCCGAATACATGAAAGGTGTGTACCAAAAAGTGGCCGATTCCCTAGGGATAGCATGGTACGAACGTTCGCAGTTTGCTTCGTTGACTCCGGAACAACGCCAGGAATTCTTTGAAAATTATGGTAAAGTAAGGGATATTGGGGAGGAATTGGCAGAAAAGGATCCGAACGTTCCACCCGCGGTAAATGTTTCCGACTTTGTGGACCATATCGACTACATCGTGAAGTTGATCGGGATAGACCATGTCGGTATCAGCTCCGATTTTGACGGAGGTGGCGGTATTGAAGGTTGGTCCGATGCCTCGGAGACCTTCAACGTGACCTTGGAATTGGTGAAACGTGGCTACTCCGAAGAGGACATTGCCAAATTGTGGGGAGAAAACCTATTGCGCGTTCTGGACGAAGTCCAGGCCGTGGCCAAGACCCTCAACTAAGGATCAGGAATTTTCTTCCTTTTCCTTTTTGGCCAAACGGTCCTTTACGTATTCGATCTTGGTCTTTCCATGGGGCTTGGGATTTCCTTTTTCATCTAGGTTTACCATGATGATGTTGTCCACGGTGACAATGCTTTCGTGCGTCATTTTGTTCCTGACCTCACAGTTCAGGGATATAGAGGTTGTCCCGAATTTGATCACATCGATACCTATTTCTATGATATCACCTTCCACAGCGGTGCTCATAAAATTGATTTCGGACATATATTTGGTGACCACTTTCTTGTTCTCCAACTGAATGATGCTATATAGGGCAGCTTCCTCATCCACCCAGGCCAGTACCCTACCGCCAAAAAGAGTTCCATTGGCGTTCAAATCCTCTGGTTTTACCCATTTCCTTGTATGAAATCGCATGGTTGAAACTTTTAAAATTTGGAACAAAGGTAGCGCAATATCGCAAAGGTTTTCCTCGGCGCGGGAGTGAATTTTCCGTATTTATCAATTTGAAATATTTCAGTATCAGGTAGTATGGAGTCGTTAAAATTGGAAGCTCCACATTCCAAAATTGATGATTTTGAGATCAACCGAACAGGTCCCCCAGCGTGTTCAAGGTATTCTTGGGGACGTGCAGATTGCAACCCAATGCCGGATTCAACCGTTTGATGAGATAGGCCGATAGCAAAGGGGATTCGAGCTCTAGGTTTTGGTGTACAAAGAAATGGATATTCTTCAGTCCTTGGGATTTCCATGCGACCAGACGTTCCACCCAATCATCCAATCGTGGGAGATCAGATTCGTGGTTGGCGCCGACATATCGGATAAAGGCCTCATTGTTGGTAAGGCGCATGTGCATTAGGTCCCTCCTACCAGCCGTGTCCACCAGCACATTGGCAATGCCGTTCTCTTGCAACAAATAATAAAGTTCTTCGGCCACTTTTTCATCATTGAACCAGTCCGTATGCCGGAACTCCAGGGCCAGGGGAAATTCTTTGGGCCAATATTCCACAAACCGCGCTACCCTGTCCCAGTTTTTGGGACCAAAGTTGTTGTGCATCTGCAGAAAAATGGTACCCAGTTTTTCTTTTAGTAAGGAAGTTACCTCCAAATAATGATCTACCACGGGATATACTTGCTCGTTGAGACGGCGCAAATGGCTCACCTCATTGCTCATTTTGGGGAAGAACTTAAATCCCTCCGGGGTCTTTTCATACCATTTCTCGTACTGCTCAGCTGGAAAAATTCGATAGAAAGTGGCGTTGAGTTCTATACAATTGAACTGGGAGGAATAGTAGGCCAATTCGTCCTTGGTGCCCCAAGGATAAAAATTCTTGAGGTCCTGACGGTTCCATTTTGCGCAGCCCACATAGACTTGCGTATCGCCATCTTCGCTATATTTTGAAAGAAGGGTCGCCGTGTCGGGGTGGTCCTTCGGGATGGTGAAGTCGATAAGCTCTGGATGTTCTACCTTTCCGAATTTCATGGTTTTTGAATGTATTCTTTTTGTGCTACAAAACTAGGACTATTCTTTGAACTCCAAACTTTCAAATATGGAAGCATAGTCATCGATATATTTGTTAAATGACCTTGCACTTGCGCCATAATGGTAAGAAAGATATTCCTCACTATGTTTAAAATACATGGTTCTAGTAATATAATTTTTAGAGTTCAACCTAAATTGTTCGTCAACAACATAGGTTTCCCCAAATTTAGTTTGGATGAATGTTTTTTTTATTGAATAGTTTTCATGATAATCTATTGGAGTGGTTATTCTATCTACCACTTTGCCCAAAGGCATATTTTGGTGTCTCGTAGTTGGAATATTCCCAATACTAATATACACATCAGGATATTCATTGGAATACTGTTTTGGCTTATAGCTTAATTCTCCATGAATATCTAAAAAAGGATGCCAATCATCTCGCAAGGTCAACTTGTACTTTGTGTTGTTCAATTGATTTGCCAAAGACTCGCTTTCTTCAATTCTAGAATTAGTCGCACAACTTATGACCAGTATAAAAAAATGAAGAATCAGAATTCTTTTCATATTGTTTTTATCAAAAGTAGTATCACTGCGGGTAATACGTAGACTGATTTTATAAAACCAAACCTTATCACAGCTCCCTGATCTTTATATTCCGGAACCAGGCTTCAAAATACCAATCCTGAAGGGCTATCTTTCCTTGCGTATATTTTCCAAACTCCGGATGGTTTTTGAAATGGGTCGCGGCCACTTTTTCTTCCCACTCTGGCGTGGTAAAGTCTTGGACCGCTGTAAGTGTCCCGTTCAGGTAGAACTCCACTTTTCCATCCACCTGCTTGATGCGTGTTTGGTTCCATTGCCCCGATTTGGTTTCGGCCTCATTTTCCTGTGGCGAAAACGCATAAAGACAACCTGATTTTTTGACTGCTACGTCTTGGTCCATGTGGTCTGGATCCAGAATCTGATATTCGGGTCCACTCTGCCAAGCCGCACCCAGTTCCGGTTTTTCCTGCACATTGATGAAAATGCCACTATTGCCCCGACCAGAGATTTTCCATTCCAAGACCAGTTCATAGTTCTCATAGGCCTTGTCCGTGACCAAGTCCCCTTGCTGTTTGCTTTCATCCTTGGCATTGCAGTAGAGTTCCCCATTTTTGACCTCCCAAGCCAAATCGGCACCCGGAGCATTGTACAGGTGCCACCCATTCAGGGTCTTCCCATCAAAGAGTAGCTCCCACCCCTGCTCTTTTTCAATATCGAGCAGTTGGTTGTGCGTTTCGTTTTCCAGGGCCACTTTTTTGGTGTGCCAAGTTTCAGGTTCCTGTTTCTGTTTGTCATTCTTGCAGGCCGTGATCAAAAGAATGGAAATGACCGGGCCAAGAAATTTTATGCGCATGTTTTTTGGTTTTCGATTGTTTTGGTTCTGGTTAAAGATACTCAAATTGGGACATACGATTCTTCTGTTGATGAAAATGAAGCTGTTCATAACATCGTTGACAATTATTGTGAATTGAAAAAGTATCGCCTTTTTGAATATGTAACTTTAATAAAACTTCTGCCATGGATTCACGATCCAAGAGTCTTTTGGACATTCGTCCGGACGTTAAACAGTCACATTTTAATAGCGAAATGGGTTTTGATGAACGTTTTCAGAACCAAACTTTACGACCTGTGATCAAGATTCAGAACGATTTGCTGATCGAGGCTTTCAAGAATTATGTGGGGAAGCACAAAGGTGTTTTTTATGATCTCCCCCTTGAAAAAAAGCTCCAGTACATCGAAAGGGCCATCCAAAAGGACATCAAATTCAGGAACTCGCTAAAAGGAATGGTCATTGGCCAGTTTACCGTTGAGGAGTATCGGGACTATATCTCCAATTCCTCGGCACTGAACAAGCGGATGATGAACATGGTCATCGAACGGTTGAAGGACCAAGTGCAACTTCTGGACCATGAAGTCCTGCTACAGCACTGATTCCCCGTTCAAATTGGTGGTGAGAATGTTGCTCATTAGGTCAAAATAGGGCCTGATGGCACGGTAGGACTTGTCCACCTCTTCCAAAAACTCCCCTGAAAGCACCTCGCTGTCCTTGAAATTACGGACAAAGATGAACTGCTTTAGTTTGATGAAATCAATATCTGGGTGTTCTTTATCAAAGCCTTTGGGCATGGTCTTTAGAGCATCTCCCTGGATATCCCCCCACACAGATTTCAACGTTTTTTGGTTGATGGTTTTTCGGAACTCTTCGGCATCCATTTCCAGCTCTTTTCTGATCCTGAACAGGTCTTCCTTGTTGGGGTCCCAAAATCCGGTGGCCAAAAAAGACCCTCCGGGCTTCAAATGGATGTAATACCCGCCTCGCAGATGGGCTCCCAATCTGGAAAAGGACGCGGCCAAATGCGTCTTGTAGGGAGTTTTGTCCTTGGAGAAGCGCACATCGCGATAAATGCGGAACATTTTCATCTTCTCGATCTCGTCATGATGGCTCAACTTGTCCTTGACCGCCTCAAAAAAAGACTTGACCGCTGTTTCATGGGATTTGAAAGTGGCCTTGTTTGCCTCGAACCACTCCTTATTGTTGTTTTTTTCCAGTTCCTTCAAAAAATCGAAAGTCGTTTTGGAAATAGCGGTATGATCAACCATATGTCGATAATATGTTATTTTTAAACTAAAGTTAGTTTTTTCTATCTGCATATGGTAAGGATTTATCTAATTTTAAGACAACAAAGTGCAGTATGGACAAGAAAAAAATAATTTCGGAACTGAATCGGCACAAAAAGCTCCCTTATCTGGATTTCAGACTGAAACAAGAGACCGAAGATTTCACCGATACCCTCTTTTATACCCTTTTTGATTCCAACACCCCTGTGGCGGTGAATTTGGAGCTATTGGAGAAAAAATTCAACGACTTATTGGACATGGCCTGCTGGGAACTCGAAAGGCCCAACAATGAATTGTGGGACGAATATGTTTCCCATTTGCCCGAGATTTTGGAAAAACTCAATTTGGATGCAGAGGCTATCCTGAATTGTGATCCCGCTTCCTTGTCCCTACAGGAAATCTATATGGCCTATCCAGGGTTTTATGCCATTGCCATTTACCGATTGGCGCATGAGCTATATGTACAGGGCGTACCATTGATTCCCAGATTGATGACAGAGTATGCGCATAGACAGACGGGTGTGGACATCAACCCCGGGGCCAAGATTGGAAGGTCGTTTTTCATCGATCACGCCACGGGTGTGGTCATTGGGGAAACGGCAATCATCCATGATAACGTAAAAATATATCAAGGGGTAACACTGGGCGCCCTTTATGTGGCCAAAAATCTGGAGAAGACGAAAAGGCATCCCACCATACAGAACAATGTCACCATCTATGCCAATGCCACCATTTTGGGAGGTGATACGGTAGTGGGCGAAAACTCCATTATCGGGGGAAATGCATGGATCACTTCTTCTATACCTCCCAATTCAAAAGTTTACCATACCCCCGAAATCAAAATAAAGACAACACCCAATGTCTAAAACCATATTAGACCTGATTGGCAACACACCTTTGGTGGAGGCCAAGGTATTAAACACTAATCCCAACGTCAAAGTACTCTTTAAGCTCGAGGGCAACAATCCTGGCGGTAGCGTCAAAGATAGGCCCGCTTATAACATGATTAAGAGCGGTCTGGAACGAGGGGATTTTTCCAAGAACTCCAAATTGATCGAGGCCACCAGCGGCAACACGGGGATCGGACTGGCGATGATCGCCAGTCTTTTTGGATTGGACATTGAGTTGGTGATGCCCGAAAATTCGACCAAGGAACGAGTTCAGACCATGCGGGCCTATGGTGCCAAAGTAACCCTGACCCCTGCCGATGTGGGCATTGAGGGTGCCCGCGATTATGCCGAGGCCAAAGTAGCGAATGAAGGGTACATCATGATGAACCAGTTTTCCAATGAGGACAATTGGAAGGCCCACTACAAAACCACAGGTCCTGAAATTTGGCGCGATACTGACGGTCAGATCACCCATTTTGTATCAAGTATGGGGACAACGGGAACCATTATGGGGACCTCTACTTTTTTGAAGGAGAAAAATCCGGACATCCAGATTGTGGGCGTGCAGCCTACGGACGATTCCAAAATTCCTGGGATCCGCAAATGGCCAGAGGAATATCTTCCCAAAATATTCAATCCGCAAAAAGTGGACACGGTAATGGAGGTCAGTGAAGCGGATGCCGCGCTCATGGCGAAGAAATTGGCCAAGGAAGAAGGAATTTTTGCAGGGATGAGCAGTGGTGGGGCCGCCACTGTGGCCTTCAGGTTGGCCGAAACTTTGGAGAGCGGAACCATCGTATCCATTGTATGCGACCGAGGGGACCGATACCTTTCTTCAGACCTGTTCGATTAAGTTTTCCAACTCATTTTACTATCAACTATTCGGAGTTTCATATCAGATTTTTCTGATTATCCAACATTGCCGGCGGTTCGTCGATCTGTTTAAAATAATGTCATTTCAAACCCCGTTCTTTATATCAAATTAGAGTCCCAAATCTCTGTTTGATATGAATACACTTTCGAAAATCATTACCTGGAAAAGAAACATACTGGCCTCTTTGGCCGTTTTGTTGGTTCTGATCGTATTGGACTTTTACGGTGTGTACACCAACAAGTTCTATTTCCTAAAAGCGGACAATTATATATTTCCCCTTTTGGCCTTAGTGCACCTGTTGTATCTCTATGTGGTGTGGTTCAAAATTTCCGAGGGAGAGCTTCCCGATCCCAAAATGCGGAACATTGAGTATGTGCTCTACGCCATCATGATCGTGTATGTTTTCAAGATATATGATAGCATTCAAGTTATTGGCTCGGTGAAGTATTACGAAGAACATGTCATTCCCATGACTTTTAAGCCTGTGGCAACCCTTACTCTGGTGTTGTACAGTATTTTGCCCATATTGACGATATATACCTTCTGGCTCAGAAGACGATATGTTGGCGTGTACAATTTTGAAAATTACAACGACAACCTCAATATTTGGCAATAAGCAACCTTCTTATAGCCCGCGGATATAGCTTCCGTACATATCCTTGAATTGAAAACCTTGGACAAATCGGTGTTTGCTCAATTTGTTGTGGGCCACCAAGCCCCAAAGTAATACCTCTTTCAAGAAATAGGAATCCTCTTTGGAGGTTTCAGGTTGGTATTCCTTGATCAAATTGTTGAGCGGAGCAATACTATCCAATTTACTTCGGTAAGCGGCATCGGTGTCATCATCCAAAAGATCGAACCCTTCCCCTTCAAAAAACCAGCTGATCAACTCATCGTATTCCGTTTGGGCATCTTTGCGTTGGAGCTTGTCTATCTTGGGGAAATATTCGGAAAAGAGTGATTTTATGGCTTCCTCGATCAAGGTTTCGGCAACAAAGCCTGCCCCCTCCTGCTCTCCTTCATACACCAGTTCAATTTTTCCAGTGATGGATGGGATCACACCCATGAAATCGCTCAGACGGACCACGGTTTGGGTATCCCCGGCCAAGACGGCCCTGCGCTCGGCAGTGCTCAACAGGTTTTCAAAAGCGGTGATGCTCATACGGGCACTCACGCCACTTTTCGCATCCACATATTCGCTTTTTCTGGCCTCAAAACTGATCTGTTCCAACACATCCATGGCAATCTCTGGCACATAGATCTTGTCTGACTGCCGTTGATCCAACTTTGCTTCCTGTTTGGTGATTTTTTTGGCAATGTCCACACTTTCGGGATAATGCGTCAAAATCTGCGAACCGATCCTATCCTTCAATGGGGTCACGATGCTCCCCCTGTTGGTATAATCTTCAGGGTTGGCCGTAAACACAAACTGCATATCCAGCGGTAATCGCAATTTAAACCCACGGATCTGTATATCACCTTCCTGCAAAATATTGAACAGGGCGACTTGGATCCTGGCCTGTAGATCGGGCAATTCGTTGATGACGAAGATGCACCGATTGGCCCTTGGGATCATCCCAAAATGGATCACACGGTCATCGGCATAGGATAATTTCAGATTGGCGGCTTTTATAGGGTCCACATCTCCGATCAGGTCGGCCACGGTAACATCTGGTGTAGCCAATTTTTCATAGAAACGCTCCTCCCTTGGAATCCAGTCTATGGGGGTTTTGTCCCCTTTTTCCTTGATGAGTTCCCTGGCATACCGTGAAATGGGAGCCAAGGGGTCATCGTGTACCTCAGAACCGGCCACAATGGGCATCCATTCGTCCAACAACTGCACCATCAAGCGGGCGAGGCGTGTCTTGGCCTGGCCCCGAAGTCCCAAAAGGTTGATGTTGTGTCGCGACAGAATCGCCCGTTCCAATTCTGGGATCACGGAGTTTTCATAACCCCATACGCCCTCGAACACTTCTTCTTTCTTGGAAATTTTTGCCAATAGGTTTTCACGCAATTCATCCTTGATGCTCCTGCTTGTGTATCCAGCAGATTTCAATTCACCTAAAGTCTTTATGTTGGTATGTTCCAATTTCATAAGGTCTTTATCCTTTAATTCTTCGTTTTCTGTTCTGTTCGTAATCTTCAAATATCATTTCGCCCAATCCCTTCAGCCCTGTGTAAAAGGCCTTGCCTTTGTTGGCCTTGGTAAATTCCTGTACAAATTGCATCAGGTAAGGGTCTTCGGCAATCATAAAGGTGGTTATGGGGATGTGGAGTTTTCTGGCCTGTTGGGCCATTGCATAACATTTTTCCACAATATAATCATCTAGTCCCACACTGTTCTTGTAATAATCCCCGTTGGGAAGTCTCAAGCATGAAGGCTTTCCGTCAGTGATCATAAAAATCTGTTTGTTGGTGTTCCGTTTTCTGCGGAGCATGTCCATGGCCAATTGAAGTCCAGCCACCGTATTGGTGTGATAGGGACCTACCCTCAAGTAGGGTAAATCCTTTATGGGAATGGGCCAAGCATCGTTTCCAAAGACCAAAATATCCAATGTGTCCTTCGGATAACGGGTGGTGATCAATTCAGCAAGTGCCATGGCCACTTTCTTGGCCGGGGTGATGCGGTCCTCACCATACAGGATCATGCTGTGGCTGATATCGATCATCAGTACAGTGCTCATCTGGGCTTTGTACTGGGTGTCCTCGACCACGAGATCTTCCTCACTCAAGGAGAAATTGTCCAATCCGTGGTTCACTTGTGCATTTCTAAGACTTTCCGTCATGGAAATGTGTTCCAGGGAATCCCCAAAACGATATTCCCGAAACTCGCCCGTATGCTCATCTCCCCTGCCCGACTTTCCGGTCTTGTGGTTTCCGGAGCCGCTTCTTTTGATCTTGCCAAAGATTTGATCCAAGGCGCGCTGGCGCAACATGCGTTCCAGTTTGGCCGTAATGGAAAGGTTCCCTCCACCGCCTTTTTCATCACCTTCTTCCCCATCACCGCCTTTTTCGCCATCCATGTCAAATTCTTCACGGATGTATCCCTTGGCCTTGAGGTCTTCTATAAAATCGTCGATGGTGTAATCGTCATCGGTAAGCTCGTATTCCTTGTCCAACTCACGGAGCCAGTCCAAGGCTTCTTCCACATCACCCGAGGTGTGTGTGACAAGTTCCTGAAAAATCTCGAAGAGTTTTTCGAACGGGGTTTGGTCGGGAGCTTCGTAAGTGGTAAAACGAAACCCTTTTCTTGTATTCATAGCCATCACATAAAATTAAGACATTTCTATGTAAGGGCCGTTGCTTTAGAAAAATCTTAACGCAGGCATAAAAAAAGCGCCGGGCCCTAGAAACCCGACGCTTCGGCATCAAGCCAACCTAAACTATTCCTCTACAAAGGTGTAACTGGCCTTCACCACTTCGGTCAACCTGAAGTATCCAAAGGCATAGTTTTCTGGATTTGTCTCATTGATACAGTTCCCCCGAACCGTTACCGGGGTAGATTCAAAAAGGCCAGTGCCGCCCAATTGTTCGACCAAGATCTTGATGTAGTCATAATAGGGGCGTGAAATCCCATACATTTCAATCTGCAATACATCTCCGGGCTGAAAAGGTTCAATGTTTTCATCTTCGTCCTCTTCGATCTCGTACCACCAATCTATCTCATTTCCGTTCAAGAACCTGTCCTCGCCCACTTCCAAACTTGGCAGCAGATCACCTTCCCGATAAAATTTGAAGAGGTAATTGTTGCCTTCCTCTTCGGGATCATTAAATACCACATGGACTTCCAATTCCTCGTCATTGAATCCTTCCTCTCGGTTTTGAAAAATGTCGGTGATGTCGGTCACAGGGGTCATGGTCTCGGTGGCGGTATAGACTTCTCCGTTGTGCTCGATACGCAAGGAATAGGTTTGGTTCAATACAGGTTCAAAAGTCGTGGAAAGATATTCCCCATTCCCTTGGTCGATAAAGACAAATTCATCGCCGCTTGAATCATTCGTTACGACCACAGATGCGCCAGTGACCTGCGTATTGGTTCCCGTGCCAAAAAATGGAGTGGATTCGCTCAAACGGATGGTCTGTTGGTTCCCCTCGGTTCCCTTTTCCCAATTCAAGGATGCCTCCACCACCAATCGTGTGGTACCATCCTGGACCTCTACATCCACCACGTCTTCGCATGAGGCAAAAACGATGATGATCATGGCAAATATGATTTTTTTTAGTGCTTTCATAGTTTAGAATTTAAAGTTGTAGGTCAATGAGGGAACAATGCCAAAAATGGCTGTCCGGGTCGCTTGATTGGCACCCGTCTCCAAATTTTGACCAAAGGAAATCGATGCTGCATTTTTTCTGTTGTAGAGGTTATAGATGCTGAGCACCCATTCCCCTTTGAAGCGTCTGTTCTGATATTTCCGAGGCTTGTAGTTCACAGAAATGTCCATTCGGTGATAGGCGGGCAAACGGTCCGAATTTCGTGGCGCATAACTGGCTATGGAGAGACCTTCGTACACATATTGTCCATTGGGATAGGTCACCGGTCTTCCTGTTTGAAAGACCAAATTGGTCCCAAAGCTCCATTGATCGTTCAACTGATACGCCCCAGAAACGGAAATATCGTGGGTCCGGTCAAAAGCGGAATTGTACCAGTCGCCATTGTTGATGCCCGGACCACCCGCGGTCCCTCCCAAAGTCCGCTGTTCGGATTTGGAAAGCGTGTAGGCAACCCACCCTGTGAAATCACCTTCATTCTTGCGAAGTAGGAGTTCCAGTCCGTAGGCACGCATTTCCCCATTCAAGATTTCGGTTTCTATGGTATTCTGGCCAATCAGGTCAGACCCATCTATATAATCGATTCGATTGTCCACCGTCTTGTAATAGGTCTCCACTTCCAAAGAATAGGCCTTGTCCAAAAAATTACGGAAATAGCCCAAGGCATATTGGTTGGACAACTGCGGCTTGATAAAAGGGCCACTGGGCGTCCAGACATCCAATGGAGTCACCGATGAAGTGTTCGACAACAAGTGAATGTACTGTGCCGTTCTAGAATACCCAGCCTTGATAGACGAATCCTCATTGAGAAGATAGGCCAGTGAAACCCTAGGTTCGAGATTACCGAAAGTCTCAATGGTCTCACTTTTGGCATACTCCGTTTCCCCTGTGGCCTCACCCCTTTCATAAATGCCCAACAGGGAATTGTACACCACTGGTTGCCCGTTCGCATATTCGGAGATGGGCTGTCCGCCCAAGCGCGAAAAGGCACTGTACCGCATACCGTACTGTAAGGTCAGGCTGGGGGTCAGTTTATGCTCTGCATTGATATAGATGCCACTTTCCAATGCCCTTTTTTGGTCCAATTTCAATGGATTTACCGGAGAGGTGTCTGCCGTTGGGTTCACTTCGCCTGGATCAAAATCATAGTAGATGCCATTGGCCCCAAAATCCAAACTGAAGGCATCGCTCAAATAATATTTGAAATCATACTTAAGGTTGTAATTGGTGATGGAAGAGACCCATTCAAATTCATCCTGGGCAAACTCCAAGTCGTAGTCATATTGGCTCCAAATAGCGGAAAGGTTGGAGAACAAACGATCATTGAAGATGTGGTTCCAACGGAGGTTGCCCGAAGCATTACCGTAGCTGCTGTCGAAACTGCTGCCCAGTTTAAAGGCATCCCTGCCAAAATAACCACTCAGAAAAAGTTTGTTATTGGCATTGATGGCATAATTGGTCTTCAGGTTCAGGTCGTAAAAGCTGACACTGTTTTCCTCTCCTGCAGCTTTGAGCAATAGATCCACATAGGAACGGCGGCCGGCAACCAAAAAGGAACCCTTGTCTCCAAAGAGGGGCCCTTCGGCCGTTAGCCTGCTGGAGATGACACCGATACCCCCTGTAAGGGCAAAGTTTTTGTTGTTCCCATCCTTTTGACGGATGTCCAATACCGAGGAGACCCTACCCCCAAAACGGGCCGGGATGCCTCCTTTGTAGAGTTTCACGTCCTTGATGGCATCGGCATTGAACACCGAAAAGAAACCGAACATGTGCGAAGTATTATAAATGATGGCCTCGTCGAGCAATACCAGGTTTTGATCCTGTGCCCCTCCCCTAACATGGAAACCTCCGGTACCTTCCCCATTGTTGGTGACGCCGGGCAACATTTGCAGGGATTTCAGCACATCCACTTCCCCGAGCACTACGGGCATCTGTTTGACGGTGCCCATGTTCATTTTGACCACGCTCATTTCGGGCTTGCCCAATAGGGCCCGTTCCGGTTCGTCTGCGGTGACCACGACTTCGTCCAATTCGGTGGAGAATTCAGCGATTTCTACATCGTTTTTCAGGTCCCTATCCAGATTGATCTTCATCTGAATCTCATTGTAGCCCATGTAGGAAATCCTAAGGGTGTATTCCCCGGCCGGGGCCGTGATGGAATAAAAACCATATTCATTGGTTATTCCCCCGATTGAGGTCCCTGCCAAGAGCACCGAAGCCCCAAAAAGGGTTTCCCCGTTGCTTTTGTCGGTAATGGTCCCGCTTACGGTGTAACTGTTCTGTCCCATGGCCAGTGCACAGCCCAAAAGGAAAAGCCACAGTAACCAAACGGTGGTTTTGGTCACTGGGCCCACTTGTGATCTTCTGTTCATTTTTTGATGTTTTGATGATTGTATTTTTATTGTTCAGAACCATAGACAGCACAAAAAATGAAGGGTTGCACGGATTCCTTTTTTTGTACTTTTTTTAAAATTTTTGATAAGTTTCTCCACACTGGTGCAACCATTTACTTTTGCATTTGTCTTTAGCTCAAACAAGGCATCAACCTAAGCCATTGGAAACAGACATCCGTTTTACGCATAGATCCATAGTGGAACAGTGCAAAGCAGGAAATGCCAGCTCGCAATATGAGCTGTATTCCCGCTATGTGGATGCCATGTACAACGTGGGGCTTCGGTTTTTGGGCAATACGGAAGATGCGGAAGACATTGTGCAGGACAGTTTTGTGGATGCCTTCAAGAACCTGGACAACTTTAAGTATGAAAGCAGTTTTGGTGCCTGGCTCAAGCGCATTGTCATCAATAAAAGTATCAACCATCTGAAAACCAAACGGATTCCCGTAGTACCCATGGAGGTGCACGAGTTCCATTTGGCGGATGAAGAGCCCATTGAGGCCGAGGCAACGGATATCGTAAAAGTGAAAAAGGGCATTGCCCTACTCCCGGACGGTTATCGGGAGATCATCAATCTATATTTGATTGAAGGATATGATCATGTGGAAATCGGGGAGATATTGGGCATATCTACCAGTACATCCAAATCCCAATACCACAGGGCCAAGAAAAAATTATTGGAAATCATCAATGAATTGTAATGGACAATTTTGAAAAACATATCAGACGCAATGCCGCCCAATTTGATGGGGAGAGGGCGGACAAGGCCAAAATGTGGGTCAAGATCACTGCGGAGCTGAAGAAGGAAGAACCTAAAGTGATTCCTCTTTGGAGAAGACCCCTGTTCCGCATAGCGGCATCCGTGTTGCTATTGGTGGGATTTGCCTCGTTCTTCGGGCTGGTCTGGTTGGGCAATGGCACCGACAATGCACAATATGCTTCCGAGGAATTGATGGAAATAGACATGTACTACAAAGACCTGGTCTCCTATCAAGTGCAGTTGGTCAAGAACAATCCCAGCCTTTCCGAAGAGAACAAGGCCGAGTTCCTGTCCTTTATGGACGAGTTGGATGCGGAATATGATGTTTTGAAGAAAGAAATGCAAAAGAACCTTGACAATGAGCAGGTGCTGGAAGCCATTGTGGGCAATTATAAAAAGCGTATTGAACTCATTGAAAATTTATTACGGCAGTTGAACGATTCTAAAAAAATGGATGATGATTATGGGTACACGTTGTAAAAAGATATTGTGGATGGCCTTGGTGCTGTTCGCGGTACATGGGGCAAAAGCACAGGAAAGGGTACAAAAGACCATCGAAAAGAGTTTTCCACTGTTGGGCACCGGTGAACTTCAATTGGAGAACAAGTATGGAAACGTGACCCTCAAGGGATGGGACCAGAACAAAGTTTCCATTACGATTTCGATCAAGGTGAACCATCGCAGGAAGGAAAATGCCGAAGATCTGTTGCAACGCATCAACCCCGAGATCAAGACAAGCAATAGCTATGTTTCCATTGTTTCCGAAATATCCAATAAGAATACGGGCTGGTTTGCCGACTTTTTCAATCGGAACAACCCCATCGATTTTGACCGAAGCCATGTGCAGATCGATTACGAGATACACCTTCCCGTAAAGGCGGGGATAAAGGTCACCAACCGTTTTGGGGATGTGGTCCTGGAAAATTGCGATGGTCCATTGACCGCTTTAATCGAGCATGGGAATCTGTGGATCGGGGAAAATTTGAACAAAGCGGACATTATCTTAAAATATGGGAAAGTAAGGGCCAAGAACCTGAATTATGCCGATTTGGAGCTAAAAAACGGTGAACTGGACATGGAAGACTCCAAAAGCTTGCGTTTGCGGAGCGATGGCACCGAAATCAATATCCATTCGGTCAGTTCACTGGAAATCTATTCCAATAAGGACAATATTTTGGTGAGCGAGGCGGGCACCTTGTACGGGAGTATGGAATTCACCACGTTCAAGTTGGACCGATTGGCCCAAGAAGTGGACCTGAAGCTAAAGATTGTGGATTTTAGGGTGTACGAGATCACCAACCCTTCCGCAGAAATATCCATCGAACAGGAATCGGCGGATATCAGTCTATCGGTCACCAATTTTTCCCACCGTTTCACCGCTACTCTGGAGGAAGGAGTGGTGCGCTTGCCCAAATCCTTTGAGAATGTCAACTCCGAAATGTTGGACAAGGGACGCAGGCTCCGCAAAATTGAAGCGACCTATGGACAGGAGAAAAAAGGGAGCATTTCCATCAATGGGGAAAAGGGAATTGTAACGTTGAACGATTAAATAATACCAATGGTGCAACCTTTTGGAGAATACATTGTCTTTAGAAAAAATCAATCAAAAAATCGCATGCATATGATCAATCAAAAAACGACATTGCCCCTACTCTTTCTGTTCTGGGGTCTATTGAGCTTTGCCCAGGATGATGATGGGGAATACATCACCTTCAACGACCGCAAGAATGTGGTGCATGGGGTCTATTTGGGCCTGTCCACCTATTTTGGGGAAATTGAGGGCGAGGACACCTACATCGGGGGACTGAAAGTGGCCTATGTGGCCAACCGTCAGTTCGAGGTCGGTTTTATGGCCAACATCCTTTATTCCCAACAGGACATTTTCAATCCACGGACGGTCAACAACGATGATATTGTTGCCGTATATGGAGGATTGCATTTGGAACCCATTCTTTTTGGAAAGTCAAGGGTGAGTCTGTCGTTTCCACTGCTGATCGGTGGCGGTGGTATGGGCTATGTGGACCATGACGCGGTTCGAAGGGATGAAAATGTGGACCTTGACGAAGATGATATCGACGCCATTTTTGTATTGGAACCCGGCATGAACGTTCTGTTCAATGTGTCCCGATATGTCCAATTGGAAGCGGGGGTGCGCTACAGGATGACCAGTAGGATCGATCTCGCACAAAGTCCGATAGAACGCCTCAATGGTTTTTCGGGCGGAATCGGGGTAAAACTGGGAGTCTTCAACATGGGCCGTAACCGATATCGAAAACAACTGGACTGATGGGAAATTTCAATCGCTTTCACCATCCGATCAACACATTGCGGGTCTATTCAAAAAACGAACAGGTATTCACCCAAAATGAAAAGAAGGGATGGTCCGCCATTCCTTTTCAATGGGTCTCTATCCCATTCATCAATCGGTAGTATTTTCAAATAGTCATCACATCAATCAAAAATCGAACAAAATGAAAACACGAATCAATGCCATACTGCTCGTTGGGCTATTGGCCCTTTTTTCTTCCTGCGACCATGACACCATCCATGCCCATGGCGAGGTGACTTCGGTATATCACGACATAGAGGGCTATACTGGCTTAAGGGTTTCCGATGCATTTCAAGTCTATGTCCATTTTTCTGAGCTTGACCAAGGCATCCGTATCGCGGCCAATGACAACTTGCATGACAAAATTGTGGTAGAAAAAGACGGTGACGAATTGGTCATCCGATTGAAAAGCCATACCTCGATACAAGGTAAGGCCGTTATGAACGCTTACATTACCACCCCAACTCTATCCACATTTCGTCTCGGCGGAGCATCCCGATTGACCTTGGACGATCAATGGGAAGTGCAGGATGGAAAAATTGGGGTTTCCGGGGCCTCCGATTTCAAAGGGGAAATGATTGCTGACCGATTGGAGGTGGATCTTGATGGAGCTTCTTCCATTGATGTGTCAGGAAGCATTTCATTCTTGGATGCGGAACTTTCGGGAAGCAGTGACTTATTGGATTATGGGTTGGACATTTCCAATTTGGACATTGATCTTTCGGGTGCCAGTACCGCATTTCTCTCGGTGGAAGAAACCATTAGGGTGAAGGCCTCTGGCGCCAGTACCTTGAATTATAAGGGAGACGCGATCCTATTGAAAAGTGAGCTGTCTGGGTCTTCGCACGTCACCAAAAAAGATTGAATCATTGGCGTGGTCAGTGTCGCTGCTCCAGGATATTGACCACGTCACTGAGCTTAAAGTTCTTGGCCTTCAACAAGATGAGGTAGTGGAACAATAGGTCGGCACTTTCATTCAGGAAAAGATCATCGTCGTTGTCCTTGGCCTCAATAACGGTCTCCACGGCTTCCTCCCCTACTTTTTGGGCTATTTTGTTGATGCCTTTTCGGAACAAAGACGCCACGTAGCTATCTGGATTGTCGGGATCATTTTTTCGGGATTCGATAATGTTTTCCAAGGTGGACAAAAAGCCATAGGCTTGTGCATTTTCTTCTGCCCAACAGGTGTCGGTTCCTTTGTGACAGGTGGGTCCAACGGGATTCACCCTGACCAAAAGGGTATCGTTATCGCAATCAACCTTTAGGTCGACCAGGTTCAGAAAATGGCCACTTTCCTCGCCTTTGGTCCAAAGGCGTTGCTTGGAACGACTGAAAAAGGTCACTTTTCCCGTTTTTTGGGTAGTATCGAATGCTTCTTGGTTCATATATCCCAGCATGAGCACATTCTTGGTCTTCGCATCTTGGATGATGGCCGGTACGAGGCCTTCTGGGTTTTTGTCGAAATCTATTTTCATCATTTTAAATTCTTACAGGAATCCCTTCCTTCTTCAATTCGTTCTTTAAATCTTGTATTTCAATCTCCTTGAAATGGAAGACACTGGCTGCCAAGGCGGCATCTGCTTTTCCTTTCACAAAGGTATCGGTAAAATGGGAAATGGTCCCGGCACCTCCCGATGCAATGATGGGAATGTTCACCAATCCCGATAATTTCGCCAAGGCTTCGTTGGCAAACCCATTTTTGGTGCCATCATGGTCCATGGAGGTAAACAAAATCTCCCCTGCTCCACGCTCTTCCACTTCTTTGGCCCACTCAAATAGATTGATTTCGGTTGGAACTTTTCCTCCCACCAAGTGCACTTTCCAAATGCCATCAATCTGTTTGGCATCGATGGCGACCACAATACACTGGGAACCAAATTTGGCCACCAATTCGTTGATGAGTTCCGGTCTTTTTACCGCCGAGGAATTAATGGAAACTTTGTCCGCTCCATTTTTGAGCAAAATATCCACATCTTCCACCGAAGAAATACCACCGCCCACCGTAAACGGAATGTTGATGGTCTCCGCTACGTGATAGACCAGTTCGGCCAAGGTCCTACGCTTTTCCTCTGTGGCAGAAATGTCCAAAAACACCAACTCGTCCGCGCCTTCCTTGGCATAAATGGAAGCCAATTCCACAGGATCTCCGGCATCCCGAAGGTCCACAAAATTGACACCTTTCACGGTACGTCCGTCTTTGATGTCCAGACAGGGTATGATTCGTTTTGTAAGCATTCTTTGAATTCGTTATTCGTTCTTTACATTTAAATCCACACCATCATAAAATCCCAAGTCCTTGTTTTCCAATAGTTTGGTCCAAAGCGCAATCTGCCCTGTGTGATAGGACAAGTGTTCTGTGACGTGGATGATGTTCCCCACCCCGGAAAAGTTGAATCCCTGCACAAATCTTTTACGCAGCAGTTCATCCAAGGGTGCTTCATAAAATGCCCTTTTTGCCTCATCAATGGTGTCGGACAGTTTTTGGATCAGTTCCGCTTTGGTGTACCCCGATGTGGCCTCAAATTCCTCGTCGCGCTTGCGATTGTCTTCTTCATTTTTGATGGAAGCTATCCCATATTGGGTAATGTTGCCACATAAATGCAGTATCAGGTTGCCAATGCTGTTGCTGGACTCGTTCGGCTTTAGCCAAATTTTGTCCTCTGGCAATTTGTCCAAGCAGATTTTGATCATACGAAGGCTTTCGTTCATGCGATAGCCCGTGTTCCAGATCAGTTCATCCCTAAGCTCTTGTTCCTTGTCCATTTTCGAGAATGTATTGTTCCAATTGTTTTAAACTGATTCTATTTTCATAAATGGCCTTGCCAATAATGGTCCCCTCGCAGCCCATTTCGGCCAGTTTGGGAAGTTCGTCAAAGGCAGAAATGCCCCCGCTGGCAATCAATTTCAACCCTGCTGCCGATTGGGACAGGATTTTTTGGTACAAATCGAATGAAGGTCCTTGCAACATCCCATCTTTGCTGATATCGGTACAGATCACATAGTGAATGCCTTCCTGCTGATAATGTTGGATAAATGGAACCAATTCCTGTTCGGATTCTTCCAACCAGCCCGACACGGCCACTTTTTCGTTGTTCGCATCGGCCCCCAAAATAATTTTTTCAGGACCATAGGCCTGCAACCAACCCAAGAAAGTGTCCCTGTCCTTTACGGCAATGCTGCCGCCAGTAATTTGCGAAGCTCCACTTTCAAAGGCGATTTTTAAGTCTTCGTCCGATTTTAGACCTCCTCCAAAATCAATTTTTAGGCTAGTTTGGGAGGCAATGCGCTCCAAAATCTTATGGTTGACAATGTGTTTGGATTTTGCACCATCCAGATCCACCAAATGAAGGTGTTGGATACCGTGGGATTCAAACTGTTTGGCAACTTCCAACGGATTTTCATTATAGACTTTTTTGGTCCCATAATCCCCCTTGGAAAGCCGAACGCATTTCCCCTCGATAATGTCTATGGCCGGAATCAATCTCATGGCTTAATCATATTTTGCGCGGTCGATGGCCAACCACATTTCTGAATTTCCTACTCTTTCAAAGCCGAACGCCTCATATAAGGTGTGGGCATCCTTCGTTTTTAGTGCAACCGTTTTTACGGTTTGTACATCGGGCCTGTCCATGATGTGCTTGATCAGCATTTTGCCCAATCCGCGACCTTTGTAGGGGTCAAAGATTACCACATCCATGATGTAGGCGAATACCACGGAATCGGTCAACAATCTGGCAAAACCTATCTGTTCGTTGTCGGAATTGAAAAGTCCAAAACAAATGCTGTTGTCAATGGTTCGTTTGGTTTCCTCCGGGCTTCTGTACCCGCCCCAATAGGTGGCCTTGATTTCTTTGTGGACTTTTTCGAAGTCCAACTGGGCCTTGTCTTCAGAGATGTAGAATTCCATCTAAATAACCGTTAGAAAATTGTTTAAAATGGCACTGCCTATATCACTGCTCTTTTCGGGGTGAAACTGTACCCCATAAAAATTGTCTTTTTGAAGGGCCGCACTATATGCTAATCCGTATTCGGAACTGGCAATGGTTTCCTTGTCCAATGGGGCGTAAAAACTATGTACCAGATAGATATAGGACTCTTCAGGAATCCCTTTGAACAAATCGGTTTTCAGATCGGTGATTTGGTTCCAGCCGATCTGAGGTACCTTTACGTTATTTGAAAATTTCTTCACGTCGAGGTCAAAAATACCAAGCCCCTCAGTGTTCCCTTCCTCGGAGGAACGGCACATGAGTTGCATGCCCAGACAAATGCCCAAAACGGGTTGTTTTAATGTTGGTATGACGGCGTCCAAACCACTTGCTCTCAATTTGGCCATGGCCGAACTGGCCTCCCCGACTCCAGGAAAAATCACCTTGTCCGCTTCTTGGATTTCCTTGGCGTCATGCGACAACACCGCATCATATCCCAACCGTTTGATGGCAAAGATGATGCTTTGGATGTTTCCAGCACCGTAATCAATAATGACTATCTTCATAAAGTACAAAGTTTGATGTACGAAGTACGAAGTTGTTTATCTATACTATTACTTTCCATTGGTTCTTGCTGTTTTTATGGAAGAAAATTTACGCTAAATGCTCTGCTCTTATTTTTTAAATCCTTCTTCATTGGCCTTCGTACTTCGAGTTTCGTACTTCCAACTTTTAGAGCATTCCTTTTGTTGATGGCAATACCATTTTCTCCACATCCCGTTTTACCGCCATTTTGATGGATTTTGCAAATGCCTTGAATATGGCTTCGATTTTATGGTGTTCGTTGGTGCCTTCCGCTTTTACATTCAAATTGGCCTTGGCCCCGTCCGTGAACGATTTGAAGAAATGAAAGAACATTTCCGTGGGCATTTCACCAATTTTTTCCCTGTTGAAATCGGCATCCCAAACCAGCCAGTTCCTTCCGCCAAAATCAATGGCGACCTGAGCCAGGCAATCATCCATGGGCAAACAAAACCCATAGCGTTCAATGCCCAATTTGTTGCCCAGGGCTTTGGCAAACACTTCGCCCAAAGCAATGGCAGTATCTTCAATGGTGTGGTGTTCGTCCACCTCCAGATCTCCATCTACCTTGATGGTCAAATCCATTTGTCCGTGGCGGGCCAATTGGTCCAACATGTGGTCAAAAAAGGCCAATCCGGTCTTTATGTCACTTTTACCGGTACCGTCCAGATTTAACTTGATCTGGATATCCGTTTCGTTGGTCTTTCTGCTGATCTCGGCAACGCGGTTTTCCAGTTTCAAGAATTCATAGATCTTTTCCCAATCGTTGCTCTCCAAGGCAATGTAAGGGTCCAATTCTTCCCGTTTTACGGTGATTTCCCCGGTTCCCAAATGGGTTTCATCGTTGATGTAAATACCTTTTGCCCCAAGATTTTTGGCCAGTTCCACATCGGTCAAACGGTCCCCGATCACAAAGGAATTGGCAAGATCGTATTCCTCCGAAAAATAAGATGTCAACATTCCAGTGCCCGGTTTGCGTGTTGGAGCATTGTCTTTTGCGAAGGTTTTGTCGATAAAGACATTATCGAAAACCACCCCTTCCGCTTCAAATGAATTGACGATGAAATTGTGAACAGGCCAAAAAGTGTTCTCGGGGAAAATGTCGGTGCCCAATCCATCCTGATTGGTGATCATGACCAGTTCATAATCCAGTTCCTTGGCGATTTTCCCCAAATAGGTGAATACCTTCGGATAGAAAATCAATTTTTCAAAGGAATCTATCTGTTCGTCAACGGTTTCCTTGATGATGGTCCCATCGCGATCGATGAATAATACTTTTTTGCCCATGGTTATAGTTGCTTTAAAATGGCTATCAATGCTTTGTTTTCAGTTGGGGTCCCTACCGTAAACCGTAACGTGTTTTCGCAAAGGGGCTGGGTGCTTCGGTTTCGCACCACCACATGTTGCTCCAACAATTGTTGGTACCGCTTGTCGGCATCATCGACCTTGGCCAATACAAAATTGGCATCGGAGGGATATAATTGCTCCACAAAGTCCAAGTGCTGTAAAGCCTTTTCCAGATTTGCCCGTTCTTCCAAAATTTGAACCACTTCCTGTTGCACGGCATCTTCGTTCAGAACACGTTGCAACGCTTTTTGTTGGGTCAATTGATTGACGTTGTAGGGTGGTTTGATCTTGTTCAAAATGGCAATGATCTCTTCCGATGCGTAGCAAATGCCCAATCGGATTCCGGCCAGGCCATAGGCTTTGGACAAGGTTTGGGTTACGATCAGGTTGGGATAGTTGTTCAAACTGTGCAACCAGCTTTCCTGCGCTGAAAAATCGATATAAGCCTCGTCAATGACCACCAACCCGTTGAAGGATTCCAATAGTTTTTCCACATATTCCTTTTTAAAGGAATTACCGGTTGGATTGTTGGGAGAACAAATGAAAATCAGTTTGGTGTTTTCATCCACAGCCGATAAAATAGCTCGGACATCAGGTTCAAAATCCTTGTTTAACAACACTTCCCTGTTTTCCACAGCATTGATTCCGGCCAAAACCTTGTACATGCCATACGTTGGCGGCAAGGTGATGATATTGTCTTGATGGGGCTCACAGAAGGCCCTGTAGATCAAATCCAAAACTTCGTCGCTGCCATTGCCCAAAAGCATGTTGCTCTCGGACACCCCTTTTTGTTCGGCAAGAACCGCTTTCAAGCTCCTTTGGTACGGGTCGGGATAACGATTGACCCCATTTTCGTAGGGATTTTCGTTGGCATCTAAAAAAATCATGGTAGATCCATCGGAAACATACTCATCCCGCGCCGAAGAGTAGGGTTTTAGGGCCTTTACAGATTCCCTGACGATGTTATTTATGTTGAAGGTTTTAGTCATATCATTGAGGTCTCTACTTTAGTTTATCCTGAGCGTAGTCGAAGGGCTCGACCTGACATTTAGTTTGATTTTATCGTATTTAGGCGAAGAGTCACCGCATTTTTATGGGCCTGTAATCCTTCGGCTTCCGCCATCAATTCGATGGAAGGACCTATCGCTTCCATCCCTTCTTTTGATATTTTTTGAAAGGTCATGCTCTTCATAAAACTGTCCAGATTTACACCGCTGTACTGCTTGGCGTAGCCGTTGGTCGGCAGGGTATGATTGGTGCCCGAAGCATAGTCCCCGGCACTTTCGGGCGTATAATCACCAATGAATACGGAACCGGCATTTTGGATGTTCTGGAGGTAAAAATCTTCATTTTCCACACACACAATAAAGTGTTCCGGGCCATAGTGATTGATCAAATCCATGGCCGTTTCATCATTCTGCACCAAGATGAGCTTGCTGTTCCCAATCGATTTTTCTGCAATGGCTACTCTAGGTAATGCCTTTATTTGGAATTCAATTTCCTTTTCAACAGCATCTATCAATTTTTCCGACGTGGAAACCAAAATCACTTGACTGTCGGTCCCATGCTCTGCTTGACTCAACAAATCCGAAGCCAGAAAGGCAGGGTTGGCAGAATCATCAGCAACGACCAAAAGCTCACTCGGTCCGGCTGGCATATCGATGGCAACCCCATATTTGGTGGCCAATTGCTTTGCCACCGTTACAAACTGGTTCCCAGGACCGAATATTTTGTACACATTGGGAATGGTTTCCGTGCCGAACGTCATTCCTGCAATGGCTTGAATGCCCCCTACTTTAAATATTTTTGTCACTCCACACAGTTGTGCGGCGTAGAGGATGGTGGGGTTTACGTTTCCCTTTTTGTCCGGCGGTGTGCACAATATAATTTCATTGCAACCCGCCAATTTTGCAGGAACAGCCAACATCAAAATGGTTGAGAACAGGGGTGCTGTTCCCCCGGGAATATAAAGTCCCACTTTTTGGATGGGTCTCTTTTCCTGCCAACACATCACTCCGGGCATGGTTTCCAATTCTACTTTGGTTGTTTTTTGGGCGGCATGGAATTTTTTAATGTTGGATTTCGCTAGGGAAATGGCTTTTTTCAGTTCAGTTGGAACCGAATCGGACGCCTCCTTGATTTCGTCGGCTGTCACCAAAAAGGTATCCAATTGAACTTGGTCAAACCGGTCTGTATACTTTTTGATGGCCCCATCCCCATCCATTTGTACCTCCTGAAAAATGGACTCCACGATTTTTTCAATATCGGCCACCGTTTGGGTTGGCCGTCTAAGTATCTCGGGCCAGTCTTCTCTTTTGGGGTTATTGACTCTGTTCATTTTTCAATTTTTTTATCATATGGTGGCCCAAGGGAACATAACCATGGGTCTCCCAAAACTTCTTTCCTCTTGTATTCTCAACATAGCAGTTGACTTCTGCTGTCTCACAATCAATTTCTTTGGCGTAGTTGAACAAAAAATCCATCATAAGCTCGCCAATGCCCTTTCCTTGATAGTTGGGAGAAATGATGACATTATCGGGTTCTACGTGTCTTCCCGAATAGAGTTTGTTGAGTACCCATACGCCGCAAATGCCGATCAATTCTTCTTCGTCATACACCCCGATGCATTTATAGCCCATGGGAATCATCTCGGTCAGTCGTTTTTCCAATACTCCCAGAGGAATTTTTTCTCGGTTGAGGATATACGCCAACGGCAAAATGTCCTTGAGCTTTTCCTTCGGAATCCATTTTATGGTATACTGCGCTTCCATCTTCCAAACCTAAAGGACCATTTTTTCGATGGGGCAGACCAAAATGCCCTCGGCACCTGCTTGCTTCAGTTCGTCGATGACCTCCCAGAAGGTATCCCTAGTGATGACGGAGTGAACGGAGCTCCAACCCTCTTCTGCCAGGGGCAATACTGTGGGGCTGCGCATTCCGGGCAAAATGGAAATGATTTCATCAAGCTTGTCGTTGGGGGCATTTAGCAGGATGTATTTGTTCTGTCTGGCTTGGAGCACGGATTGGATCCTGAACTGTATTTTCTTGAGGATTTCTTTCCGCTCTTCGGATATTGTGGGCGAAACGGCCAGTACGGCCTCACTTTGCAAAATGACCTCCACTTCCTTCAAATTGTTCTTGAACAGGGTGCTGCCACTCGAAACAATATCGCAAATACCATAGGCCAAGCCAATGTTGGGTGCTATTTCCACCGAACCGTTGATGATATGCAATTCTGCCGTGACTCCTTTGGATTTGAGGTATTCGTTCACCGTGTTTGGGTAAGAGGTCGCGACCTTCTTTCCTTCAAAATCCTTGACGGAATTGTACTTGACCCCTTTGGGCACGGCAAGGGACACGCGACATTTGGAGAAATTCAGTTTTTCTGCCACAGCAATGTCAGTTCCTTTTTCCACCAATACATTTTCCCCGATAATGGCAATGTCCACTACCCCATCCCTTAAATATTGGGGAATGTCCCCGTTTCGCAGATAGAAAACTTCCAAAGGAAAGTTTCTTGCAGTGGCCTTTAGTTGGTCCTTTCCATTGTCGATGGAAATACCACAATCCTTTAGAATCTGAAGCGAATCTTCGTTCAAGCGACCGCTCTTTTGTACAGCAATCCGAATTTTTGTCATTAGTTCAACTGTTTTGTTCGAAAAACCAAATGGGCATAAAAACAAAACCCGCTTGATTTCTCAAACGGGTTAGAATATATTTTAGTTACAACAATACACTTCTATCTCGCTTGAGGGCAAGTATAAAAATGGTGATGATGTACAGTGTTATTTCTCATTACATGTCAAATGTAGAACATATTTTTTTATCAAAAAAGCGTTATTTAGTTATTTCCCAAAATAAGGGGAAGCCCATCCTCGCCCGATCCCACTACGACCACTTTGGCGTTTGGGGACTGGGCCAACTTCAAAGTGGCTTCGATTCCCTTGTCCTGTAATATTTTATCGGTCAGGGAAGCACTCAATATTTGGTTGGCGTCCGCTTTACCCTGGGCTTCAATCCGTACCTTTTCGGCTTCCTTTTGGGCGGTCACCAATCGAAATTCATATTCCAATGATTCCTGCTCTTGCTTCAATTTGCGTTCTATGGCGTCCTTGATTGTGGGTGGCAGGGTCACATCCCTTACCAATACTTCATTGAGTTGGATGTATTGGTCCGCCACAATTTTCTGGGTCTCCTCAAAAATTTCCTGTTGAATCGCATCCCGCTTGCTGGAATAGAGCTGTTCCGGGGTGTATCTTCCTACCACGCTTCGGGCAGCAGAGCGAATTGCAGGAAGTAATACACGTTCAATATACTGCTCGCTTTTTTCCTGGTGCAATTTCCCTAATTCGTTGTATTTAGGTTGGAACCAGACCGATGCTTCGAGCTTGATATCCAACCCGTTGGAGGATAGCACGTTCATTTTTTCCAGTCTTTCCTGTTGACGGGCCTCATAGATGAACACCTTGTTCCAAGGGGCCACAATATGAAAACCTTCATCCAGTGGGGGTTCATCCGTTACCACCCCACCGCCAAAAGTCCTGTACAGAACGCCGGCTTCACCGGAACCTATGGTCACTGCGGATTTTGAGATGAATATGATGAGAATGATGATACCTGCAATGGCAGGCAAAACAACCTTTGGTAATTTGTCCATATACTTATTATTTACATTAATCCATTATATTTTCTGATGAACCACTCTGCCGCAAGGACAAGCACCATCAATCCTAGTAAAATACGGAAATCTATTAAAGATACCACATTCTTTCTGCTCTTTTGAACGGGAAGAAACTGTTCTGATGCCGCAAGATCTTCCATCAATGCTTCCACATTGTCCACATAATACAACTTTCCATCAGTCTTTCCAGCCAAGCGACCCAATTTTTTATGATCGGCGGAGGTAAGCTGTTTTTCAGGATCAAAATCCAAAATTCGGAAAACCCCGGAACGCTTGTGGTTTTCACCTTCCACGGAAACGGTAAATCGATATTCGCCCGATGCTAAATCGCTAAGGTCCACTTCGTAATAGGTGCTTTTCAACAACATGGGCGATTCACGGGAGAAATCGTTGTCCGTTCCCTCAATCTGAATGGAAATGCGTGCATTGGGGTCAAATTGATAGCCTTCGTCAAAATACGATGCCCTGATCTTGGCCATGCTGGCATTTTCAAATATGAGCGCATAGTCCACATCCAATCTGCTCCGCTGGTCGTTGGAGGTCAAATAGACCATCAGGGTTCCCATAAAATCATCAAATTTTTGAAAACTCTGATCGTTCCGATAGGTCTGGGCCCGCCACCTCCAAATATTTTCCCCGAACAGTACCGCCTCTCGTTGCTTTCCTTCAGTAAGGATGGAAAACAAAGGTTTGTCCAGATCTACTCCTCGGATTTCTTGAGACATGATGACTTCCCCGCTTTTTTTCAACGTAATATCCCCAAGGTTGCCGACCAAGGGCGGGAAACCGTCCACATTGAACTCCCCAAGGCCGAAAATTCCGAAGGCATTGTTCAAAATGGGCAAGATTTCCTCGGATTGGCTGTTATCCACCGAAAAGCTTTGCTGGGCCCCGTTCAAAAAGTTCCAATCCGTTTTGCTGCCCGTTATGGTGAAATAATTGGCTTTTGAATTTTGTAAAAACTCATATACCTGACGGAAATTCCTATTGGGTTGGTACAAGATCAGAATATCCGCTTCTTCCAAATCTTGGGCAGTTCCAGTGGGTTTGGTAATGGAGACCGATCGTTGCTCATTGGCCTCAATGGATTTTTTCAGTGCGCCGATGTCCGGATGGAGCATATCGGAAACAATCACCACATTGGTTTTTTCATCGATCACCTCAATGGCTGCTTCCTTTACGTTGTTGGTCGTGTTCTTTTCATTTTCCAAAGCACCTACCTCCACTTTGATGGTCTTTATCCCTACGCTTTGGGCCTCCACAAGTGTGTTCAGGGTCTGGCTGTTCTTCAAACCATCCAATTCCACCCTTTGCTGATGGACCCTATTACCATTGATGGAAATGGTCACGGTTTTGGAAACTGCTGCGGAACCTTGGTAGCGGATGGTGGTTTCAACTGGGAACTTATTTTTTAGAAATGCGTAGGTGTTGGTATTGATGAGCCCAACAGAAATATCCTCATACTGGGTAGTGTCGCCGACCACGATTGGGTTTACGGATAGATTTCCGCCCAAATTGAGGTATTCATAATCTCTTCCCAGCGTCTGGTTGCCGTCCGTGATCAGTATGACGGCATTGGTGCCATTCAAAAAAAGCTCATTGGCCGTGGAAAGGGCTTTGGAAATATCGGTATTCCTTTGGTTGAAGACAATGGAGTCGGTTTGGTCAACTGTACTTCCAAAACCAAACCCATGAATGGAAAAACGATCTTGAAGTTGTGAATTCCCCCTGATTTTTTCCAATACTTCGGAAAGAGTTCCCTCCGTTGTGGCCTCTTTCATGGAAGTGGAATGGTCCACCATCAGGATCAAATTCGCTTTTTCCAGATAGTAATCATTGTCTTCAAATTTGGGGTTGATCAAAAGTAAAAGGCCGCAAAACAAGGCAATGAACCTCAATGCGGCCAATATGATCTTTAACGGACCTTTTCTAGGGTTCCTATAGTAGTATTGAAAAAATACAACGCCTAGCGCGATGATCGCGGCAAGAACAATAAGGAACACCGTGTGCAGCTCCATTCATTCTAGGTTAGCATGCCACCATCCACGTTCAACACCTGTCCGGTAACATAGTCGGAAAGATCGGATGCCAAGTACAGACAGGCGTTTGCCACATCTTCGGGAGACCCACCTCTTTTCAACGGAATGGCATCCCTCCAGCCCTGAACTGTTTTCTCATCCAATTTCTCGGTCATCTCGGTCTCAATGAAACCTGGTGCAATGGCATTGCAACGGATGTTCCTAGATCCAAGTTCGAGTGCCACGGATTTGGTGAACCCGATCATACCTGCTTTCGAAGCGGCGTAGTTGGTCTGTCCGGCGTTGCCCTTCACCCCTACCACACTGCTCATGTTGATGATGGATCCCTTGCGCTGTTTCAGCATGGTACGCTGAACGGCCTTGGTCATGTTGAAAACGGATTTCAGGTTGATCTCGATCACGGAATCAAAATCCTCTTCGCCCATGCGCATCAACAGATTGTCCTTGGTGATGCCCGCATTGTTGATCAAAACATCGATACGTCCATCAAAATCTTCCAGAACTTGGGCCACAAGGGCTTCCGAATCTGCATAGCTGGCAGCGTTGCTCTTGTATGCCTTGGCCTTTACGCCCATGCCCGTGAGTTCTTTTTCCAATTCCAAGGCAGGTGCTTCACTGGAACTATAGGTGAAGGCAACATTGGCCCCGTGCTTTACAAAGACTTCGGCAATTCCTCTTCCAATTCCCCGGCTTGCTCCGGTAATGATGACATTTTTTCCTTCCAAAAGTTTCATCTCTTGTTATTTAGTTTTTTAAGTGGTCAGACTTGTCTGCCAATCAACATTTCGGTCTATGACCGCAATGGTCTTGACTGGTTTTGTGCAACCATTGTGTTGGAACGGTTGTCCGCCAAATATAGTGGTTGTTTTACGTTTAGACGAAAAAAAATCCCGCATTGAACGGGATTTGTATAGGATTTAACGGTTGGTTATCCAACCACTTCTTTTACTTTGGCTCCGATTTCCGCGGGTGAATCCACTACATGGATACCGCATTCGCGCATGATTCTTTTCTTGGCCTGTGCAGTGTCGTCGCTTCCTCCCACAATGGCTCCGGCGTGTCCCATGGTACGTCCGGCCGGGGCAGTTTCCCCTGCAATGAAACCAACAATGGGCTTCTTGCTGCCACTTTCTTTGTACCATCTGGCGGCTTCGGCTTCCAATTGACCTCCAATTTCCCCAATCATGACCACACATTCGGTCTCAGGATCGTTGATCAAAAGCTCCACTGCTTTTTTGGTCGTGGTCCCAATGATGGGGTCTCCTCCGATACCAATGGCGGTGGTAATGCCCAAACCTTGTCGCACTACTTGGTCCGCAGCTTCGTAGGTAAGGGTACCTGATTTGGATACAATGCCCACTTTCCCTTTTTTGAAGACAAACCCGGGCATGATACCCACTTTGGCCTCTCCTGGTGTGATGACACCTGGGCAGTTGGGACCGATCAAGGTACAGTCCATACCTTTTATATAGTCATTGGCCTTTACCATGTCGGCCACAGGGATACCTTCTGTAATGGTGATGATCACCTTGATACCTGCACTGGCAGCTTCCATGATGGCGTCCGCAGCAAATGCGGGTGGTACAAAAATAATTGTGGTGTCGGCACCTACTTCCTTAACGGCTTCTTCCACAGTGTCGAAAACGGGTTTGCCCAAGTGTTCTTGACCACCTTTTCCTGGGGTGACACCGCCGACAACGTTGGTTCCATATTCGATCATTTGCTCGGCGTGAAAGGTTCCTTCACTACCGGTGAATCCTTGTACAATTATTCTTGAATCTTTGTTTACTAAGACGCTCATAGGTTTAACTTAATAATAGGTGCAAAAATACGGTTTGCTATGGTTTTAATCTATCGATTTTTTAATTCTTTTTGAGTTTTTGAAGGATTTCCGGAATCATTTTCACCGAGGCCATTTGCTTGAGCTTTTCACGTGCTTCCTCAGCTGGACTTCCAAAATAGGTTTTCCCACCTTCCAAGGATTTGGCTACTCCTGTTTGGGCCAAAATGACGGCTTTTTTTCCGATGGTGGCCCCACTGGTAATCCCGACCTGCCCCCAAAGGGTAACTTCGTCCTCGATCACCACACAACCTGCAATGCCCACATGGGATGCAATCAAACATTTTTTTCCGATGATGGTATCGTGGCCCACTTGAATCTGATTGTCCAGTTTAGATCCCTCCTTGATGGTCGTTGCTGCGGTCACGCCCTTGTCTATGGTGCAAGATGCCCCAATATCTACATGGTTTTCAATGACGACGTTCCCGCCTGACAATAGTTTGTCAAATCCCTCGGGACGATTTTTATAGTAAAAGGCATCCGCCCCCAAAACGGTATTGGCGTGAATGGTGACATGGTCCCCGATCACGCAGCCATCATAAATGGTGACATTGGGATGGATGACGCAATTCTTACCAATTTTTACATGATTGCCAATAAAGGTCCCTGGTTGGATGATGGTGCCCTCGCCTATTTCCGCACTTTCAGAAATGTTGCTGTTCGCCCTTTCGAAAGGCTTGAAATGCTTGGTCAATTTGTTGAAATCCCTAAAGGGATCATCGGAGACCAAGAGTGCCTTACCTTCGGGGCATTCCACTTCTTTGTTGATGAGTACCACGGTGGCCCTGGACTGCAAGGCCTTGTCATAATATTTGGGATGGTCCACAAATACAATGTCGCCTTCTTCCACCACATGGATCTCGTTCATCCCCAAAACCGGAAATGTTTCGTCCCCGACAAATTCGGAACCGATGATTTCGGCAATCTCCTTTAATGAATGGGTCCTGGGAAATTTCATTCCCTACTCTTTAGCACGTTCCAGATAGGCACCTTTCTCGGTGTCGATCTTGATCTTGTCCCCTTCATTGATGAAAAGTGGCACGTTGATCCTCGCCCCGGTCTCCACTGTGGCAGGTTTTGTGGCATTGGTAGCCGTATTGCCCTTCACACCTGGTTCGGTATGGGTCACTTCCAAAATAACACTGGCCGGCATTTCCACGGACAACGGACTGTTATCCTCTGCATTGAAGATAATGGTCACAACCTCTCCTTCTTTCAGCAAATCAGGTGCATCAAGGGAATCCTTTGGCAAAGAGATTTGGTTATAGTCTTCCGTGTTCATGAAATGGAAGGTTTCACCCTCTGGATATAAGTACTGGTAGGTACGTGTCTCTACCCTTACATCCTCTATTTTATGTCCTGCGGAAAAGGTGTTGTCAATGACCTTTCCCGTGGTCACACTTTTTAGTTTTGTACGCACAAAGGCCGGGCCTTTGCCTGGTTTCACATGAAGAAACTCGATGATCTTGAAGATATCGTGGTTGTATCGGATGCACAACCCTTTTCGTATATCAGAAGTATTTGCCATATATTTAATTTGTACTGAAATAGCCTTTCATGATGCCCCTTTGCGAGTCCTTGATGAACTGTAAGATCTCATCACGCTCTGGGGTGGCTTCCATTTCTGCTTCTATAATGGATGCCGCTTGTGAATTGTTGTAGTTTTTTTGATAAAGGATTCGGTAGATATTCTGGATTTCCCGGATCTTGTCCGCTTCAAACCCTCTTCTTCGCAGCCCAATGGAGTTGATCCCCACATAGGACAAAGGCTCCCTTGCCGCCTTCACATAGGGTGGCACATCCTTTCTGACCAAGGACCCCCCGGTCACAAAGGCATGGTTGCCAATGGATACGAATTGGTGTACGGCTACCATTCCGGCCAAGACTACGTTGGTACCGATGGTGACATGTCCTGCCAAAGTGGAGTTGTTGCTAAAAATACAGCCATCACCTACTACGCAATCGTGGGCCACGTGACAATAGGCCATAATGAGACAGTTGTTGCCTATCACGGTTTTCATGCGGTCCGAGGTACCTTTATTGATGGTGGCGCACTCCCTGATCGTGGTGTTGTCGCCGATATGTACTGTGGTCTCCTCTCCTTGATATTTGAGGTCTTGCGGCATGGCCGATATTATGGCCCCGGGAAAAATGTTGCAATTTTTGCCGATTCGTGCGCCTTCCATGATGGTTACGTTGGAACCGATCCAAGTCCCTTCCCCGATGGTCACATTGTTATGGATAGTGGTAAAGGGCTCAATGACCACGTTTTTGGCAATCTTGGCCCCTGGGTGAACGTATGCTAAAGGTTGGTTCATCTACGAGTCTGTGTTTTTTGTTTTAACGATCTGTGCCATCAGTTCGGCCTCAGACACCAATCTCCCATTGGCATAGGCATAGGCCTGCATGTGGCAGATGCCCCTACGGATAGGGGAAATCAGATCGCATTTAAATATTAAGGTGTCCCCTGGAACCACTTGTTGCTTGAACTTCACATTATCAATCTTCATAAAGAAGGTCAAGTAGTTTTCAGGGTCAGGGACCGTGCTCAGCACAAGGATTCCCCCCGTCTGTGCCATGGCCTCCACTTGAAGCACGCCAGGCATTACAGGTGCTCCGGGAAAGTGCCCCACGAAGAAAGGTTCGTTCATGGTCACGTTCTTTACGCCCACCACATGGGAGTCCGAAAGTTCCAATATTTTGTCCACCAACAAGAATGGCGGTCTGTGCGGCAACATGTTCATGATCTGGGTGACATCCATCAACGGGGTCTGGTTCAGATCGTAGGTGGGTACTTTGTTCCTTTTTTCAATTTTGATGATCTTGGAGAGTTTTTTGGCAAACTGGGTGTTCACGAAGTGTCCTGGCTTGTTGGCAATCACTTTTCCCCTGATCCGGGAGCCTACCAAGGCCAAATCGCCCACAACATCCAACAGCTTGTGGCGTGCCGCTTCGTTGGGGTAATGGAGGGTGAGATTGTCCAAGATGCCATTGGGCTTTACAGACAGCTTTTCCTTGTTGAAAGCCTTTTCCAATTTTTTCATGGTGGATTCGGATATTTCCTTGTCCACATAGACGATGGCATTATTGAGGTCACCTCCCTTGATCAGGCCATGCTCCAAGAGCATTTCCAGTTCGTGCAGAAAGCTAAAGGTTCGCGCATCGGCAATTTCCTCTTTAAAGTCACTTATTTTTTCCAAGGTAGCATTCTGGGTGCCCAATACTTTGGTCCCAAAATCGACCATTGTGGTGATCTGGTATTCATCGGATGGGATAACGGTGATCTCGCTGCCCGTGGTTTCGTCTTTATAGGACACAACATCCTTTACAATGTATTCCTCGCGTTCTTGCTCCTGTTCCACAATGCCCGCTTCTTCCAAGGCCTTGACGAAAAACTTGGAGGAACCGTCCATAATTGGAGGTTCTGGTGCATCCAATTCGATAAGGACGTTGTCTATATCCAATCCCACCAAAGCAGCGAGTACATGCTCCGAAGTATGGATTTTCACCCCATTCTTTTCCAAGTTGGTGCCACGTTGGGTGTTGACCACATAATTGGCATCGGCCTCAATGATGGGCTCGCCTTCCAGATCTATCCTCTTGAATGCAAATCCATGGTTTTCCTTTGCAGGCAAAAAACTCATGGTCACATTCTCCCCTGTGTGCAAACCTACGCCCTGTAGGGTCACCTTCTTTGCAATGGTGCGTTGTTTATTGCTTATTTTGCTCACCTTCAACCTTTTTTTCTATGTTGGAGATTTGATTTACCAGCTTGGGCAAATTCTTAAAATGTACATATGATTTGTTGAAGTCTCCATAACTAAGGGCCGGTGACCCTTGGAGTACTTCATCATCCTTTACGTTTCTTCCGATTCCCGATTGGGCCTGAATCTTAACCCTATCACCTATGGTGATGTGGCCTACGATGCCCACTTGCCCTCCAATGAGGCAATTTCTTCCAATCTTTGTTGAGCCCGCTATACCTGTCTGTGCAGCAATGGCAGTGTGCTCCCCTATTTCAACATTGTGGGCTATCTGAATTTGATTATCCAGCTTCACGCCCCTTCGCAATATGGTGGAGCCCAAAGTAGCTCTATCTATGGTGGTTCCTGCACCTACATCGACATTGTCCTCCAGGATCACGTTCCCGGTCTGGGGAACCTTGCTATATTCTCCATCGGCATTGGGGGTGAACCCAAAACCATCGGCCCCGATGATCACTCCACTGTGGATGACACAATTGTTCCCGATCAAGGATTCCGAATAGATTTTCGCCCCGGCAAAGACCACAACATTGTTGCCTATGGTCACATTGTCACCTATATATACGTTGGGGTATATCTTCACATTGTCACCGATCTTCACATTGTCGCCCAAATAGGAAAAAGCACCCAAGTAAAAACCTTCACCATACACCGCACTTTCAGATACAAAAGCAGGGTTTTCCACCCCAACTTTGTTGTTCTTCTTCACCTGGTTGTAATATTCCAACAATTTGGAGAACGACTTGTAGGCATCGTCCACTTTGATCAATGTGGTGGACAAGGTCTGTTCCGGAACAAAGTCTTTGTTCACTATGGTTATGGAGGCCTTTGTGGAATAGATGTATGAGGTGTACTTTGGATTGGCCAAAAAGGTCAGCGACCCTTTCTCCCCTTCTTCGATCTTGGATAATTTATGGACAGCGATTTGAGGATTTCCCTCAACTTCCCCCTCTAGGATGCCGGCAATTTGGGTAGCTGTAAATTTCATTTGTGCAAAAGTAACAAAATTTGTCAAACAGCTTCCTTCGGGTAGCAGCTGTAATATTTGGTAACGGTTTTGGAAAGTGCCTTCAAGCTGAGCTGATCGGATTCTTTGAGCACATCGGTTATTCTTCCACTCTTTTTGAGAATGTAAATGGCCTGTTGTTCCTGACTATAGGCCTTGTTCGATATTTCTCCCTCAAATACAAAGTTGGAGGCTTCTTCGAGTGAAAGATCGTGTTTTTGCATGATTCTTTCCAATTTTCCATTCATTTTTTCTGCGTCGGATGGGCGTTTTTTGATCTTGATGTGCAACAGTTTCCGGTTGAGCAGCATCCGGCACATTTTGGAAAGCACAAAATCATCATGGAACTGCCATGATTTTAGGGCACTGAGTATGTCCACATCGTCCAACTGGGCAAATTTTTCAAGAATTTCTTTGTTGAAGGCAATCGCCCCTTCTTGTTTCAGGAAAAACAACAAGGATTGACTTGCTGACAGTTCCTCGCCCTTGGCAAGCAATATCTTGGCGCGCTGCATGACCCGTATCAACAATTGCTCGGCAGCCAAACCTGTTTTATGGAGATATACCTGCCAGTACATGAACCTTCGGGCCATGAGAAACTTCTCCACGGCATAGATTCCCTTCTCCTCCACCACCAGATTGCCATTGGCCACATTGAGCATGGAAATGAGTCGTTCGGAATTGATGTTGCCTTCGGTGACCCCTGAATAGAAGCTGTCCCTCTTCAGGTAATCCAAACGGTCCATGTCCAATTGGCTCGACACCAGTTGGTTCATATAAGGTTTGGGATAATCACCCATAAAGATGGATATGGCGGTTTCCAGTTGACCGTCGAATTCATCATTCAAGGCCCTCATGAACTGCAACGACAGCTTTTCATGGCTCAGGTCCTTCGCCACGACGCCTTCCAACGCATGGGAAAATGGGCCGTGGCCGATGTCGTGGAGCAGTATGGCACAGAGCAGTCCGTTTTCTTCCTCTTCTGTGATTTCAACGTCTTTCACCCTTAGGACCTGGATAGCCCTTGTCATCAAGTGCATGCTCCCCAACGCGTGGTGGAACCGAGTATGATGGGCCCCTGGATACACCAAATAGGAAAGACCCATTTGGGATATTCTCCGCAACCTTTGAAAATAAGGATGGGCAATGAGTCTAAAAATTAGTTCGTTGGGAGTTCCAATAAAACCGTAAATTGGGTCGTTAAAAACGTTAAGCTTATTGGTTTTTACCAAGGATTTTTGTTTTTATCCCACAAAGATAATCACTATATGAACAAGATTACAATTCTTTGGGTAGATGATGAGATCGATCTGCTCAAACCACATATACTTTTTTTGGAAGGCAAGGGCTACGAAGTGGTCACCAGCCAAAGCGGACAGGATGCGTTGGAGGAACTCAGGGAACAATTTTTCGATATTGTTTTTCTGGATGAGAACATGCCGGGCATATCCGGTCTGGAAACTTTGAACGAGATCAAAAAGTACGATGCCTCCATTCCAGTGGTCATGATCACCAAAAGTGAAGAAGAATACATCATGGACGAAGCCATTGGCTCCAAGATCGCGGATTACCTGATCAAGCCCGTGAATCCCAACCAGATTTTACTTTCCCTAAAAAAGAGTTTGGACAACTCCCGATTGATCTCGGAAAAGACAACCTCCAATTACCAACAGGAATTCCGAAAGATAGCCATGGACCTCTCCATGGTCAATTCCCATGAGGAATGGGTGGATCTGTACAAGAAGTTGATCTATTGGGAGCTGCAATTGGAACACATTGAGGATACCGGGATGTTCGAGATCTTGGAATCCCAAAAAGTAGAGGCCAATTCACAGTTTGGCAAGTTTGTGGATAAAAACTACAAAAGCTGGTTCAAGGATGGGAATGCACCCATCATGTCGCACACCCTGTTCCGGAACAAGGTGCAGCCCGAACTGAAAGGGGGCAAAACCTTGATGGTGGTGATCGATAACCTTCGATACGACCAATGGATGGCCTTCGAAGAGATCCTTTCCGCGCATTATAAAAAGAAGCAGGAATGTGCCTATTTCAGTATTCTCCCCACCGCCACACAATATGCCCGGAATGCTCTTTTTTCTGGTTTGATGCCCTTGGAGATGGAAAAACAGTATCCCAATTGGTGGAAAAATGACACTGATGAAGGGGGGAAAAATCTCTTTGAGGCTGAATTTTTGGGTGCCCAACTAAAGCGATTGGGACTCGACCTGAAATGGGAATACCATAAGATCAATAACCTAAAACAGGGCAAGCAACTGGCCCAGAATTTCAAATCACAAAAGGAAAACGACCTCACCGTGGTGGTCTATAATTTTGTGGACATGCTGTCCCATTCCAAGACCGAAATGGAGGTGGTGAAAGAATTGGCTTCCAACGACAAGGCCTACCGTTCCTTGACTTTGAGTTGGTTCAAGAACTCCCCCTTGCTGGAAATCATCCAACAGGCACAGGCCTTGGGCATGAAGCTCATCCTGACTACGGACCATGGCACCATCAACGTGAAGCAACCCTCAAAAGTGATTGGTGATCGTGAAACCAGCCTGAACCTACGCTACAAAACGGGAAAAAGCCTTACTTATGAGGACAAAGAAGTGTTGGCCACCAAGAATCCCCAGGAAATACACCTGCCCAACATCAACCTGAGCAGCAGTTTCATCTTTGCGAAGAACGATCTCTTCTTCGCCTACCCCAACAACTATAACCATTATGTGAGCTATTATCGGAATACCTACCAGCATGGAGGGGTTTCTTTGGAAGAAATGATCGTTCCTTTTGTAGTTTTGGAAGCTAAATGATGCACTAGTGAAGAAAACTTTTCAATTGAACGAAATCCGGGACGTGGCCAAGGAAGTTATCAGGACCGCTCCGGGAAAGGTCCTCTGTTTTTATGGTGACATGGGTGTTGGAAAAACCACATTGGTCAAGGCCATGGTGAAGGAACTCGGCGCTGTGGACGAGGCCAATAGCCCTACTTTTGGGTTGGTCAACGAATATCGCGGGGAAAACGACAGGCTCATCGCCCACCACTTTGATTTTTATCGATTGAACGATGAAATAGAAGCTTTGGACATGGGCTTCGAGGACTACTTGGCACAAGATGGCTGGGTGTTCATTGAATGGCCGGAAAAGATAAAGTCGTTCATCCCAAGCGACGCTGTGGGTGTATTCCTGCACTTTGTCGATGAAAACACACGCTCAATCGAGTTAAATGTTTCTTAACAACTGATTCCTATATCTTCATCGAAATTATTGTGCAGGGCAATAACTATTCGATAAAACGTTTGTTTTTTGCGTTAAAAAACCAATTTTATCGATGAAACGTAGGTCAGGTTGAAATATTTTCCTACATTTGTCCTGTGAATGAATTCATTTATTAACCAAAAACTCTTTTACGATGAACACTAAAAAAGTTTTTTTTGGATTACTTGCCGTTGCTTTTTTGGCAATGACTGCTGTTTCTACTGTATCTATAGACAAGAAGCAAACTGTAAGTATTGAAAAGTCAAAAATCGTTAAGGTTTAATCTGACTTTCATCCTACAAGTATGAATCCCTTTTTTCGAAAAGGGATTTTTTTTTACAATAATCCTAGGTTTTTTGAGTTAACAAAGTGATGAGCAAAAAATCTACGATAAGAAAGCGTTTCATTATAGAAGGTGCTATTGCATTATTTATAGCGATATCTCCCATAATGTTTTATAGCTATAAATACTTGCCACAAGATGCTACAACTTTAACCATATTGGGAATTACTGTAAATGAAAATAATTTTGGAGACGTAAGCACGGCAATTTACTTTTACTTAAGTAAGGTTGTTCCATTGCTCCTGTTGGTCATTTGGTTCGTAACCTCTAAGAACTGGTGGTACCATGCCATTTTGATTCCAATTTCAATGTACAGTTTTCAGCTGTATACTGTTTTGAATTACTCAAATAGCAATCGCATCGATGAAAATGAAATTCTATATGTCGTGGCCGTAACTATGGTGGTGGTTCCCATTGTATACTTTATAAGGGTCAAATTGGTGGACAAGCATGTGCATGGAATAGATCTGGATGCGATGGACACCGAACTCCAAATATTGAAGGAAAAAGAGGAATTGCGCAAGGAACGGGAGAAACTCGAACTACGGCGGAAGACCCTTTCAAAAAAAATGTAAATTTGTTAAATACCTGATGGTATGCTGAACAGATTTACTGCTTATGAACGAGCCTTCTTCCCCCTTTAGCAAACAGCAATTGCTGCCCCAAGAAGAAACTTTGGAAGTCCTTAAACAAAAGGGCGAACTATTTATAGGAATCCCAAGGGAAAACCAATACCAGGAAAAGAGGGTCTGCCTCACTCCGGATGCCGTAAATGCCATCACGGCACATGGACACCGGGTGCTCATGGAATCCGGGGCCGGGGATGGTGCCAATTTCTCGGACATTGACTATACCAACGCCGGAGCAGAGATCACGCGGGATACCAAAAAGGTGTTTTCGTGTCCCATCATCCTTAAAGTGGAGCCTCCCACCCTATCTGAAATCGATTTGCTGAATCCCCAGACCATTGTCATTTCTGCATTGCAGATAAAGACCCAGCGAAAAGAATATTTTGAGGTCTTGGCCAAAAAAAGGCTGACCGCCATCGCTTTTGAATTCATTCGGGACGAGGATGGCAACTATCCTGCCGTGCGTTCCCTGAGTGAGATTGCGGGCACATCCTCCATACTCATCGCTTCGGAACTGATGGCCGCCACAGGCAAGGGCAATGGACTGATGTTCGGGAACATCAGCGGGGTGCCCCCCGTGGAAGTAGTGATCATTGGGGCTGGGACCGTTGGGGAGTTTGCGGCCCGTTCCGCTTTGGGACTTGGGGCCAACATCAAGGTGTTCGACAATTCCATCAGCAAACTCAGAAACTTACAGATCAATCTGAACCGCACCGTCTATACCTCCACCATCCAGCCCAAGAACCTAATAAAGTCCTTGAAACGCTGCGACGTGGCCATTGGTGCCACACGGGGCAAGGACCGTTCCCCTGTCGTGGTGAGCAGTTCCATGGTGGAAAACATGAAAAAAGGCGCGGTGATCATTGATGTGAGCATAGACATGGGCGGTTGTTTTGAAACCTCGGAGGTGACCACGCACACCAAGCCCACTTTTGAAAAATACGGGGTCATCCATTACGGGGTACCCAATATCCCGTCCCGTTATCCGCGGACCTCTTCCATATCCATCAGCAATATTTTTACTCCTTATCTGCTGAAAATTGGTGAAGATGGGGGCTTGGAACATTCGTTACGGTTCGACAAGGGGTTGCGCAGCGGCCTGTATATGTACCATGGCATTTTGACCAATAAATCGGTCGGCGAATGGTTTGGAATGAATTATAGCGATATTAACTTTCTTATTTTTTAAATACGCATGGGATTTTTAAGGCGATTGGGATGGTACTTGGTAGGACTGTCCATCGGGATAGTGTTTTTGGTATTCTTCTTGAAAAAAAAATCCGGGGGCGAAGGTATGGATTTCTGCTATTTTCCCAATTGTAGGGTATTGAAGGACATGCGCTCCAAACCCATCTCCTTTGGAGATGCTGTTCCGGAATCATATCGGGACACCGTGATGGTCAAATCCATTTTGACCGATGGCGATGTGGATTTTGGCAAAAGCGACACCAAGGCAGAGCCTTGTAAAATTTATTATGTGGAAAAGGAAAAAACTTTGTACAAGTTCAAAAACTGCCCAGACTCACTGATCCTTGATGTTGTTGAGAAACCTTAAAAACGGCATTTATCAATTCAAAAGGCACATTCGTCAATTTTTGTAAAAGAATTAATACTTATTGACCTATATTTCTTACATATTTAAAAGGAATCTATAAAATGGCGTATTTTTTCAAGATATGGCTCAAAATACAATTGTTACTTATTCTCCTGATTTCTATCCGTAGCCAGTCGCAATCCGATTCCCATGTGTCCCAAGAATTAGCGGACATGGATTATAAGGAAATGTATGATTTATTGGTTTCCAGCGAAGATTCCCTATTTAATGCCAAAGTGTTCCATGCTTATGCGAGAAAAGCCAAAAGTGGCAAGGATACATTGGAATTGGCAAAGGCACTCCGCCTTAGGTCATATGATTTGGGCATTTCCGATGGGTTAAAAAGTATTGATTCCGCAATATCCGTAGCCAACAGTATTCAGAAGAGGAAAACAAAGGAATATGATGATTTCATGGCACTTACATATTATACTAAAGCAAATATTTTATATAGTAATTATGATGATGAAAAAGCAGTTGAAGCTTTTATTCAGTGCTTCAATTTTTCCAAAAAGATAAATCATTATGACTTAATGATTAGGACATTGGCCATACTTGCTAATATTAAGGCTGAGTTTGGTCAAGAAAGCGAGGCTATCTTGCTCCAAAGAAGGAACATGGAATTTTTGGAGGAAAGAAAAAATGAAGTCCTGGATTACAAAGAAGTTCATTTGGAAAATCTCTGTTGCATGGCTAGGTGTTTTGCCTTTAATGAAGATACAGATTCAGCAACAGTTTATATCAATAAGGGTTTGCAACTCGCTATGGAGGAAAAAGAAAAACCGATTATAAATGAACTCAGGATACTTGAAGCACAGATAAATTATTATGAGGGAAGGTTATTAAAGGCAAGGGATACGTTAGAAAAATATGTGAGAGAAGAGAGTGGCACCTCGAAGGCGGACATTCAATTTTATTTGGGAATGATTGAAGGTAAGTTGGGAAATACGGAAAATAAAAGAAGGTACTTTGAATCTTATGATAGTATAATGGGAAGATTTGATTGTCCTCTGTATGATAATTCAAATGAAGTCTATCAATTTTTGTTGAAGGAGGCTATCAATAATAATGAAAAACAATTGGTGGACAGATATCTGGATAGGCTTGTATATTATGACAGCCTGTTGCTCAAAACCCAAAAGAACCTACGCGAGATCACCCTAAAAAAGTTTGATCTCCCCATGCAGGAGGAAGAGAAGCAATTGCTCGGCAATATCATTTCGACCAAAAACACATGGCTTACCTGGCTTTATGTCATATCTGGGGTCATGCTCATTGGGTTGGCTGCGTATTACATCAAATATACCACCACCAAGAAAAAACTCAACCATGCAATGAGCCACAGCATACTTCTGGAAAGTGAAGGTTATGAGGGAAGCACACAGGTCTTGGAAAACAAATTGGACGAAGAGACGGCAGATATGGTTTTGAAGAACCTTAAAATATGGGAAGAGCAGCAAGGATTTTTGGACAATGCCCTGACCCAACAAAGTTTGGCCAAAAAACTGAACACCAACAGCTCCTATCTGTCCAAGGTGGTGAACACGTATAAGGGACAAAACTTTGCCAATTACCTGAAAGACTTGAGAATCACCCATGCCGTAAACCATTTGAAAGAAAACCCTGAAATCGTGAAAACAAAGTCCATGATCCAAATTGCGGAAATGTATGGATTCAATTCCGTGGGAGTGTTCTCAACAGCTTTTAAGAATAAAATCGGGGTGACTCCCGGTGTTTTTTTCAAGCAATTACTACAATTGGAACTGTAGAAAAAAGGGGGAGAGCTTATTGATTTATGCTCATGGTTTGTGGCTTCTTCTTATGTTGGCACGTTCAGAAGCGACATAATTATTTGATTATCAGATAATTAATTCGTATATTTAGGTATAATAAAACCCCGAAA
>NZ_JAUZVW010000008.1:183837-215625 GCF_033441575.1 Flagellimonas baculiformis | reverse complement strand
TTTCGGGGTTTTATTATACCTAAATATACGAATTAATTATCTGATAATCAAATAATTATGTCGCTTCTGAACGTGCCCGGTTTTAACCTTGTTTTGTTCTCGATACAATTTTTCTCTCGAAAAATCACTCGAACTGACAATTTCTTACGGTAAAATCACTATCAAATTTGAAACCAATCCTGTTATACCCACAACTTTTATATTGGTAAAGTTTCAATTTGGGCGCTGGTACAGAAGTTCCGGATTGGCCTCTTTGTGCTTTTTGCACAGCCGCTGTTGTTGTTTCACGGTGAGGGTGCTTCCATCATGGCTCCAACCGGGAGGGCCAAAAATATACATGAGTTTGTGTGAAAGCTTGTCCACTTTTTTCACATCGTTCCAAATATCCTTGAACTCATGGGTCAAGATGACCATTGGGTTATAGGAATCCGGCGAATGGATCACTCCGTATTTCACATCGATATCATCATCCAACTCTTTCCACGTGCCGAACATCTTATCGAAAATACTGAGAAAGCCACCGTGGTTCTTGTCCAAGTATTCCACATTCTGGGCGTGGTGCACCTGGTGCATGGTGTGCGTGTTCATAAACTTTTCCAGAAAACCCAATTTGGGCACATAGACGGAATGTAACTGAAACTGCCATAAGGCTTCGATACCCAAGCAGACCACCACCATTTCGGGTGGGAAACCTATGGCGGGCAACCATGCATAGAAAAACGGTTTGTAGAGAATGGTGAACCATCCGTTACGAACGGCGGTCCCTAAATTGAAGTTGTCCGAGGAGTGGTGCACGATATGGGCGGCCCAAAGGATGCGGATTTCGTGGTTGGCCCTATGGAACCAATAATAAGTGAAATCATCGGCCACTTGGCAGATGATCCAAACATACCAGGCATAACCAAAAGATTCATAGCCCAAAAAATTGGTCCTTACCCCATTGACCACAGGGTTGCAGAGCTCATAAACACCCTCGAACAGGACTATGGCAAAGGCCACTTTGAACAGTGGGCCCAAAATGGCAGATCCCACTCCCATAAAGCCGCTGGCGGCCAAATCTTTCCAATTGTAAATGTGGTCGTCACCATGTGCCTTGCTGTATGTCAACTCCAGTAAAATAAAGGCAATAAATACGGGTACGCCGTAAACCAGCGGGTTGGTGAAATCCATAAAGAGGTTTTAAGATATCTGTTTTAGATGTGTATATATAACTCCTGCGACAAAATAGGTAGAAAAAGCGTCAAAACAAAGTGGTTTGATCAGAAGTGTCATTATTTGTTTCGATATCGTCATTGGGGTCATCTATGGACTCTTCATCCACCACTTCGATATCTTCTGTGCGCATTTCTTCGGGCTCTTCAAAAGGCAAAGGCTCCAACACGTTGATGTTCTTTACTTTTTCCGGGGTCAATTGATTACCCAAAGCCTTGATTCCTTTGATGGATATGAATTCTTCCACATTCACCTCCAAATTGGGTTTGGCATCTTTTCCACGGGGTTTCATAAATTCAACTTCCAGAACGGGCCTCCAGTCCGTGGTGACCAGTTCCATAAAGGATTTTGGATGTTCCGAGATGACCAGTTCTTCCTTGTTGGGGCTTTCGACCAAAAAGCGTTTGAGATAATAGCGTTCTTTTTCCCCTTCGTAATGCACAACGGAAATGGGTTTATTGGGGTTCCATTTTTCCAGGACCACCATAGTGTCGCTAAAACGCGTGAGCAGGTCGGGCAGTATGGTCTTCACCGTGCCTTTTTGGTCAATGACCAGTAAAAGATCATCGCCCTTGAACTCCCCGAGGAGTTCACCCCTTCCGTCCACGTTCAATCGGCTGACAATATCATCGAACCAAATCTTTCTGGGTTTGAGGGTGGACACTCCTTTTTCCTTCAATTCGATGCGCTTGACGGGATATTTGGTGACCAGATTCCCTTTCGATGCACGTCCTTTGATAAGCACATCGGCAAAGTCGAGGTCCCATTTCAATTTTTTAATGCTGCCGGATTGGCGCAGCAATACGGTGACCACTTCGGCCTCCCCATTGGGGTTTGCTGAAAAATAGAGCACCTCAGCCGAAGGATTTTCGCCCGCCAAGGGATACATTTTGTCGCGGGTGATGCTGGTGACATTGAACCGCTTGATGTAACTTGGCCCGCCCTTGCCTTCTTTGTAGATCATGTTGTACACCGTGCGCTTGTCCTTTTTCTTGAACACGGCCACATGGATGATGTTCTTGCCCACAAAGACCTTGGAATCCACCTTAGTGACCATCATCTCCCCTTTTTCGGTAAAAACGATCACGTCGTCAATGTCACTACAATCCGCCACATATTCGTCCCTTTTCAAAGAGGTTCCAATGAATCCTTCTTCCCGGTTCACATAGAGTTTGGTGTTGCGGATGACCACTTTGGTGGCCTCTATGTCATCAAAAATCCTGATCTCTGATTTGCGCTCCCTGCCATCGCCATATTTCTTCTTGAGTTCCTTGAAGTAATCGATCGCAAACTCCACCAAATGTTCCAAATGGTGCTTGGTCTGAGCTATTTTTTCATCAAGGCTCTCGATGAGCTGTTGGGCCTTTTCCAAATCGAATTTGGAAATCCGCTTGATCCGGATCTCGGTCAGCCGGACAATGTCTTCTTCGGTCACTGCCCTTTTGAGGTGTGTGGTATGTGGTTTCAGACCTTTGTCAATGGCGGCGATCACGCCTTCCCAGGTCTCTTCTTCTTCAATGTCCCGATAGATCCTGTTCTCGATGAAAATGCGTTCGAGGGACGCAAAGTGCCACTGTTCTTCCAGTTCACCCAACTGTATTTCAAGTTCTGCTTTAAGTAGTTCCACGGTATTATCGGTGGAGCGTTCCAGCATTTCCTTGACCCCGATGAACAAAGGTTTGTTGTCCTCGATGATACAGCCCAACGGTGAGATGGAAGACTCACATGCCGTAAAGGCATAGAGGGCATCAATGGTCTTGTCTGGGGACAATCCTGGGGGAAGATGGACCAATATTTCCACTTCTGCCGCGGTGTTGTCCTCTATTTTCTTGATTTTGATCTTGCCTTTTTCGTTGGCCTTCAGTATGGAGTCGATCAAACTGGAGGTGTTGGTCCCGTAGGGAATCTCGTTGATGACCAAGGTATTTTTGTCCAAGGTCGATATTTTGGCCCGGACCCTTACCTTTCCGCCCCTCATACCATCATTGTAGTTGGTAACATCGATAATCCCTGCAGTAGGAAAATCAGGATAGAGGGTAAATCGTTGTCCTTTTAGGTGCTTGATGGAGGCATCAATCAATTCCACAAAATTATGGGGCAGTATTTTGGTGGAAAGCCCCACGGCAATTCCTTCGGCCCCTTGCGCCAACAGCAACGGAAATTTCACGGGAAGGTTGACGGGCTCCTTTTTCCTTCCGTCGTAAGAAAGTTGCCATTCCGTGATCTTGGGACTGTAAATCACCTCCAAGGCAAACTTGGAAAGCCTTGCCTCGATATAACGGGGTGCTGCTGCCCCATCCCCTGTCAGGATATTTCCCCAGTTTCCTTGGGTGTCGATTAGTAAGTCCTTTTGGCCGATCTGTACCATGGCATCGGCAATACTGGCATCGCCATGGGGGTGGTACTGCATGGTGTGGCCCACCACATTGGCCACTTTGTTGTACCTGCCATCATCCAATTCTTTGAGGGAGTGCATGATCCTTCGCTGCACGGGCTTGAACCCGTCCTCGATGGCGGGCACTGCACGTTCCAGGATCACATAGGAGGCATAGTCCAAGAACCAGTCTTTGTACATGCCCGTTACCTTCACTAAACTGTCTTGGGAATGGTCGGGATTCCCTAAGCCTTCATCGTTCAATTCTTCGTTCTCTTCCATTTAGAAGGATGTGCATTTATTTGTTCTATAGTTGGTTTTCTTCAACGAGGTCGAGTTCTACTTTAAGGTTGTTTATGATGAATTCCTGCCTGTCCGGAGTGTTTTTTCCCATGTAGAACTCCAAAAGGTTGTCTATGCTCATTGCCTTGTCGAGCATTACGGGTTCCAGACGGATGTTGTCACCAATGAAATGCTTGAACTCATCAGGAGAAATTTCACCCAATCCCTTGAACCTTGTGATTTCCGGTTTTCCTGTCAATTTTGTGATGGCATTCCTTTTCTCCTCTTCACTGTAGCAATAGATGGTCTCTTTTTTGTTCCTCACCCTAAAAAGTGGGGTCTGCAAAATGTAGAGGTGGTTTTCCTTGATCAATTCCGGAAAAAACTGGAGAAAGAAGGTGATCAATAACAAACGGATGTGCATCCCGTCCACATCGGCATCGGTAGCGATCACGATATTGTTGTACCGCAGGTCTTCCATGGATTCTTCGATGTTCAATGCGGCTTGCAACAGATTGAACTCCTCGTTCTCATAAACGATTTTTTTGGACATGCCGTAGGAATTCAACGGTTTACCGCGAAGGCTGAACACGGCTTGGGTGTTCACGTCCCTTGACTTGGTGATGGATCCGGATGCGGAATCGCCCTCGGTGATAAAAAGGGTACTCTCCAATCGTCGGTCGCTTTTCATATCCTGAAGATGAACACGGCAATCGCGTAATTTTTTATTGTGAAGACTGGCTTTTTTGGCGCGCTCACGGGCCAATTTTCGGATTCCGGACAGTTCTTTGCGCTCCCGCTCCGCTTGAACGATTTTGCGCTGAAGTGCTTCCGCTGTCTGGGGATTCTTATGCAGGTAATTGTCCAGATAGGTGCCCAGAAAGTCATTGATATAGGTGCGGACCGTGGGCAGGTCGCCGCCCATATCGGTGGAACCGAGTTTCGTCTTGGTCTGACTTTCAAAGACAGGCTCCATCACCTTGATGGAAATGGCCGAAATGATGGACTTCCGAATATCCGAAGCATCATAGTTCTTGCCGTAAAAATCGCGGATGGTCTTCACCACGGCTTCCCTGAACGCTGCCTGGTGCGTTCCGCCCTGTGTGGTATGCTGCCCGTTCACAAAGGAATGGTACTCCTCGCTGTACTGGGTCTTGCTGTGGGTCATGGCCACTTCGATATCCTCCCCTTTCAGGTGAATGATCGGGTAGAGGAAATCGTCCTCGTTGTTGTTGTCCTCCAACAGGTCCTTCAACCCATTCTCGGACTGATATTTTTCCCCATTGAAAATAATGGTGAGCCCGGGATTGAGGTAAACGTAATTTTTGAGCATGCGTTCCACATACTCGTTCCGATATTTGTAATTTTTGAAAATGGTATCGTCCGGCGTAAAACTGATCTTGGTACCCCTTCTTCGGGAGGTCTCTTCCAACAGTTCTTCATTGACGAGGTTTCCAATATGGAACTCTGCCGATTTGGATTGCCCATCCCGATTCGATTCTACCTTAAAAAATGTGGAAAGGGCATTGACCGCCTTGGTTCCCACCCCGTTCAATCCGACAGATTTCTTAAAGGCACGGGTGTCGTATTTGCCCCCGGTGTTCATTTTGGAGACCACATCCACCACTTTGCCCAACGGAATGCCACGGCCATAGTCCCGCACATTCACCAAATTATCCTTTATGGTGATCTCGATGGTTTTCCCTGCACCCATGACAAATTCATCGATACAGTTGTCTATCACTTCTTTGAGCAATATGTAGATACCATCATCTGCGGACGACCCATCGCCCAATTTACCAATGTACATACCAGGTCGCATACGAATATGCTCCTTCCAATCCAGGGAACGGATATTATCCTCTGTATACTGGGTTTCTGCCATGAATCTATAAGGGTTAATCCTTGCTAATATAAAATTTAGGGGCAAAAATTCAGGCGAAGAACCAAGAAAGTAATCAACAATGAAAATTGTCAATTGTTAATATACATTAAGCCTTAGCCCTCTTTTTTTGCTGTATGGAGAGGTAGGTGACCCCAAAAATCACCACCATCATCCCAAGTAATTGCCAATACGTCAATCTTTCGTCCAAAAATACAAAAGCCAAGAGTATGGTGGAAACCGGACCTAAGCTTCCCAAGATGGAAAAATTGGAGGCCCCCAAGCGTTCTATGGATGCCGAGACCAGAAAAGAAGGGATCAAAGTGGCCAAAATGGCCATGGCAATGCCGTACAGATAAACCGGCAGTGGATATTCCCAAAGTTGCCAGTTTCCTGCAATGAGGTAATGCAAAAGGATACATCCCGTGGAAACGATCATGGCATAACATGTGAACCGCAACATCCCAAATTTGGGAATCAGCCAACCACTGCCCACCAAATAGGAAGCGTAGGTGATGGCGCTCAACAGCACCAAAAAACCGCCCCACAGCACACCGTTCCCGCTGATGTCCAATTCACTCCAAAAGGTGATGACCACACCTAGGTATGTAATGATGATCGCTACGGTCTGGACTTTGGTAATTTTCTGTTTGAAAAATAGCCAAGAGAGAAATACGACAATGGTGGGATATACAAACAGAATGATCCGTTCCAAGCCGGCCTTGATGTAATTCAGCCCCAAAAAATCAAAATAGCTGGCCAAGTAATAGCCCACAAAACCGAAAAGGAACAACCAGGCATAATCCTTTGGTTTAATTTGGACGGATGGTCTTTTCTTTCGGATCAGAAAAAGGATGATGAGATAAAACGGAAGCGAAAAGATCATCCGGAACAAGAGCAGATCCAAGGTGTCCACATGGTATTCGTAGGCCAGTTTGACCATAACGGCCTTTGAGGAAAAGAGGATCACCCCAAAAATCCCATAGAAAATACCCAAGCCTTTGTTTGACATATATCAAAGCTATGCTTGGTACAAATTTATAGCGAACGGGAATGGATGGAATTACAACGGTCAGTGTTTACACATTGAACCTAAAGTGCATGATATCACCATCTTTCACAATGTATTCCTTGCCCTCTACCCGCATACGGCCAGCTTCCTTCACTTTGGATTCGCTACCGTATTTGATATAGTCATCATACGAAATGACCTCGGCTCGGATAAAGCCTTTTTCAAAATCGGTGTGGATGACCCCGGCAGCCTGGGGAGCAGTGGCGCCAACGGGAATGGTCCATGCCCTTACCTCTTTGACACCTGCGGTGAAATAGGTTTCCAGGTCCAATAATTTATAGGCACCGCGGATCAGTTTGGCGGAACCTGGCTCGGAAAGGCCCAAATCTTCCAGGAACATCTGGCGCTCTTCATAGGTTTCCAATTCGGTGATGTCAGCCTCGGTCCCTACAGCCAGAAAGATGACCTCGGCATTTTCATTGGCTACGGCTTCCTTCACCTTTTCCACATAGGCATTCCCATCTACAGCAGAACCTTCGTCCACATTGCAGACATACATTACGGGTTTGTCAGTAATCAATTGCATGGGTCTGACGTATTCGTCACGATCTTCTTCACTGATTTGTATGGCACGGACCGAAATTCCGGACTCCAGGCCTTGTTTGATGGTGTTGAGTACGGCTTCTTCCTTTTGGGCTTCCTTGTTCCCGGTTTTGGCGGCCCTTTTTACCTTGTCCAGTTTCTTGTCCACACTTTCCAGGTCCTTCAGCTGGAGCTCCATATCGATGGTCTCCTTATCGCGGATAGGATTTACGGAACCGTCCACGTGAACGATATTGTCATTGTCAAAACAGCGCAACACATGTAGGATGGCATCGGTCTCACGGATATTGCCCAAAAACTGGTTGCCCAAACCTTCACCCTTGCTGGCCCCTTTCACCAGACCTGCAATGTCCACAATCTCCACTGTTGCAGGTACCACACGCTCTGGATTGACCATGGATTCCAATTTTTCCAAACGCTGGTCGGGCACGTTCACCACGCCAATGTTGGGTTCTATGGTACAAAATGGGAAGTTGGCACTTTGTGCTTTTGCATTGGAAAGGCAATTGAACAAAGTTGATTTTCCTACGTTGGGCAATCCTACAATACCGGCTTTCATTGAATACTATCTATTTTGAGGCTGCAAATATAAGTTGAAGTTTTGGTATAGGGACTTAAAATCCTTTAAGTAAAAGATAGATGCCGATACCGAACAGTGCAATGATTCCCAGAATGGCCACCAAGGACAGGATGCACCCTGCCTGTTTCCAGACGCCGCTATATTCTTTCTCTGTTTCTTCCATAAAAAAACCCCGAACTACGGTCCGGGGCTAAATTACATGTTTTTTATTGCTTATCCGTTCGGGTGCATGAACTTCTGTTTGCCCAAAAGTTCCTCTTCGCTTTCCACATGGTCCTCATCGGGCACACAGCAATCCACTGGGCAGACCGCTGCACATTGGGGTTCTTCGTGGAAACCCTTGCACTCCGTACATTTGTCAGGAACAATATAATATATTTCATCACTGACGGGCTCTTGCACCTCTTCGGCATTCACTGCCTTTCCGTTGGGCAGGACCACATCCCCCTCAAGGGAAGTCCCATCACTGTACCTCCATTCGTCAGCTCCCTCGTATATTGCGGTATTGGGGCATTCCGGCTCGCAAGCACCACAGTTTATGCATTCATCTGTTATAATTATCGCCATAATTTTCCTTTCCTTTTGGGTTGATTCTTTTCAGCATGCTTACTTTTGACAAAAATAAACCCTAGTAATTTAGTGTACAAATATAATGACACCGTATATGGAAACCATCCAAGCTTTTGTTAAACTCGGAAAACACCTAACGGATTTTTGTGAAAAATGTTATTCGAATGATGGAAATTTGGATGCGGATTTCAACGAAGTCGTCACAAGGGCCGGGCAGATGAACGGTTGGTTCACCAAGGACAATATCCTGCATGCACTGGCGCAGTGGGGAGCCTTGTTGACCGAAAAAAACCTTGCGGATTGGCTGTCCCGCTACCCTATTGAGAAAACCACTTCTCCGAAAACGGTGGGCATTGTGATGGCGGGAAACATCCCACTGGTGGGATTTCATGATTTTCTGTGTGTGCTGCTTTCTGGAAACAATGTATTGACCAAACTGTCGTCCAACGATAAGGTGTTGTTACCCTACCTCGCACACTATTTGATACAACAAGAACCCTCGCTGGCCACTCGAATTAAGTTTACGGAAGGCAAAATGGAAGGTTTTGATGCCGTCATAGCCACAGGGAGCAACAATACCAGCCGCTATTTTGAATATTATTTTGGGAACAAACCGAACATCATCCGAAAGAACCGGAACTCGGTCGCCATATTGACGGGCAAGGAATCTGCCGAAGAACTGACCGCCCTTGGTGAGGATATTTTCAGGTACTACGGTCTGGGCTGTAGAAATGTGTCCAAGATCTATGTGCCGAAGGGATATGATTTTGAACCTTTTTTCAATGCCATTTTCTCGTATAAAGACATCATTGACCAGCATAAGTATGTCAATAATTACGATTACAACAAGGCGGTATATCTGATGAGTGATTTCAAGATTCTGGACAATGGCTTTTTGATATTGAAGGAAGATGATGGACAGGCCTCCCCTATTTCGGTACTTTTTTATGCATATTATGATTCGGAAGAAACACTGGCGAAGGAATTGAACGCACAGGAAGAACAGATCCAGTGCATTGTTTCCAAAAATAGTGGCATCGGTTTTGGCGACACCCAAAAGCCGGCCCTCCACGACTATGCCGATGGTGTGGACACCATGGAATTTCTGTTGAAACTTTGATTTAGATAGTATTAGCCTGAAATTTGTCAGTTCGAGTGGTTTTTCTAAAGAAAAACTGTATCGAGAACCAAAAATTTCATTACCAGAAACCGTTTCTCGATACAAAATCCCTCTGGAATTTCACTCGAATCGACGGTTTTTGGCATCAGTAGTATTCAAAGAAAGTTTAATAAAATCCTAACCACTGGATTCGTTTTCTGATCCAAGTTTTTTTTAGACCTTTACCCCTTAAACCAAGGAAATGAAAAAGCACAACTTTAGCGCAGGCCCCTGTATTTTACCCAAAGAGGTAATGCAAAAGGCATCCGAAGCCGTTCTGGAACTGGATGGCATCGGTCTTTCACTCATTGAGATTTCGCACCGCAGCAAGGAATTTGTGGCCATAATGGACAAGGCCCGTTCCTTGGCCTTGGAACTAATGGGTCTTGAGGGAAAAGGGTATCAGGCCCTCTTCTTGCATGGTGGCGCCAGTCTGCAATTTTTGATGACGGCCTACAATCTTTTGGACAAAAAAGCGGGCTATGTGAACACGGGCACGTGGAGCCAAAAGGCCATCAAAGAGGCGCGTTTGCTGGGTGACGTGGTGGAAGTCGCTTCTTCCCAAGAACAAAATTTCAACTATATCCCAAAGGGATATTCCGTGCCTTCGGACCTAGACTATTTGCATTTGACCTCCAACAATACCATTTTTGGTACACAGATAAAGGAATTTCCCGAAACTGATGTGCCATTGGTCTGTGATATGAGTTCGGACATCTTTTCGCGCCAGCTCGATTTTTCCAAATTTGACCTGATCTATGCCGGGGCCCAAAAGAATATGGGACCTGCCGGGGCCACTTTGGTGGTCGTGAAGGAAGATATTTTGGGCAAGGTATCCCGAAAAATACCCTCCATGCTGGATTATTCCATCCATGTGAAGCAAGAGAGCATGTTCAACACCCCTCCCGTTTTTGCGGTCTATGTGTCCATGTTGACCATGCAATGGCTCAAGGATCTCGGAGGAATTGCCGCCATTGAGGAAATCAACGAGCGCAAGGCCAACCTGATCTATTCGGAGATTGAACTCAACCCCGTATTTTCCGGGTATGCGGCCAAGGAAGATCGTTCTTTGATGAACGCAACCTTCAACATTACCGACGACGCGCTGAAAGACACTTTTGATACGATGTGCAAAGAAGCTGGAATCAGTGGGATCAACGGACATCGGTCTGTGGGTGGTTATCGGGCTTCCATGTACAATGCGCTTCCCATCGAAAGCGTAGGGGTCTTGGTGGACATCATGAGTGAACTGGAAAAGAAAGGATAATTTTAATGGTAAGAATTTTAGCCAATGACGGCCTGGCCCAATCGGGAATCGATTTGCTGAAAAGCGAAGGTTTTGAAGTCCTCACTACAAGGGTCGCCCAGGAACAACTGGCCAACTTTATCAACAAGAATGAAATCACCGGTCTTTTGGTACGCAGCGCCACAGAGGTCGATAAGAAAACCATAAATGCCTGCCCCGGCCTGAAGTTGATCGGTCGTGGTGGTGTGGGCATGGACAATATTGATGTGAAGCATGCCGAATCCAAGGGAATCCATGTCATCAACACTCCCGAGGCATCTTCAGAATCAGTGGCCGAACTGGTATTTGGGCATCTGTTCAATGGAGTCCGTTTCCTTCACGATTCCAATCGCAATATGCCCTTGGACGGGGATAGCATGTTCAAACAGCTGAAGAAAAGCTATTCAGGAGGAGTTGAACTGCGAGGTAAAACCTTGGGTATTATCGGTTTTGGCAAAATTGGTCAGACCACGGCCAAAATGGCATTGGCATTGGGTATGAAGGTTATCTTTACCGACCATCATGTGGGCAAGACCACATTGGAAATCCCTTTCTATGATGGACGATCCATTACATTCGACCTGGAAGTGATGGATTTGGATGCCGTGCTGAAGCAATCCGATTTTGTGAGCATCCACGTGCCCGCGCAGGAAAAATACATCATCGGTAAAAAGGAGCTTGCAAAAATGAAACATGGGGCAGGCATCATCAATACCTCGCGTGGCGGTGTGCTGGACGAAGTGGCCCTTGTGGAGGCCTTGGACAGTGGACACCTGTCATTTGCAGGATTGGATGTGTACGAATCCGAACCGAAGCCGGAAATCAAGATCTTGATGAATCCCAAAATATCCCTTTCACCACATATCGGCGCCTCTACCGTTGAGGCTCAGGAGCGCATTGGGGTGGAACTGGCCCAACAGGTTATCCAATTGTTAAAATAATTGGTTTATATAGCCCTGACCCGATTTTAAAACCTGCCGTTGTGCGTTTTTGGCTGAAATTTGTCAGTTCGAGTGATTTTTCGAAAGAAAAATTGTATCGAGAACTAGAATTTCAATCCCAAAACCGATTAGCTAAGCTGAATCTTCGATTTCTCGATACAAAATTCTTTCAGAATTTCACTCGAATTGACGGCTTTGGTATAAAAACCTTCATAATGCATAACGGGTTAAAACCTACTTTTTTGTACATTGTCCTTCTAACCTTAACGTAAAGAAAAGATGTCAGGATTATTGGATTTATTGAACAGCCCCATGGGCAGACAGGTGATCAACGGGGTAGCCAACCAAACAGGACAATCGGAAAGCAAGACAGCAGACGTATTGAGCATGGCCATGCCCCTTTTGATGGGTGCCATGAAAAAGAACACTTCAACGCCAGGAGGCGCACAGGGGTTGATGGATGCCCTCTCCTCCAGACACGACGGTAGTATTTTGAACGATTTGGGAGGCCTATTTGGAGGTGGCGTGGACCAAAGTGTGATGAACGACGGTGCAGGGATACTTGGCCATGTGCTCGGTTCAAAACAGCCACAAGTGGAAAATGCCCTGAGCAGCAAATCGGGTTTGGATGCAGGAACCATATCCCAGATATTGAAGATTGCGGCCCCTATCCTATTGGGATATTTGGGGCAACAGACGCGCCAACAAAAAGTGAACAGCCCTGATGGCCTCAATGGTCTCTTGGGAGGTTTGATGGGCGGAAACAAAAAAGCCGCTAAGCAACAGTCCCTTATCGAAACCTTTTTGGATTCCGATGGTGATGGCAGCGTCATTGACGATTTGGCCGGAATGGTACTGAACAGTGGGAACAGCAGGAAAAGTGGACTGGGCGGAATGCTCGGCGGACTTTTCGGAAAGTAAGATCCTCTTATACTATATTTAACAGGGCCGTTTGAGTATTCAAATGGCTTTTTTTGTATATTAATCTTATGAAAAAGAGAATTTTATCCCATTTTATGGCCATGGTTGCGGGAGTATTTCTACTGATATCCTGTACGGCCCAGAAAGAAGCACTGGACATTTCCAATGAAGAGCAGGCCGTGTTCGACTCTGCGGAAGAGGAACCTGTGGAAATCAAGGATGAAGAAACGGAATATGAGATCATCATCATTGAACCCGGGTTTTATACCTGGCTCCAGTCCATTGCAAGACCTGAAGGTTATTATTCCCAGAGTTTTTTGGAAAACCGGAACGCCATTATGGTCATCAATTGGAACCAAAGAGTATTGCAACCCTCCATGTACAATCCCAATCTGTACGAAATGCAGATCAATTACGACCCCAATATCGACTATGGCTATGAGGTCAATTACAAGCTCTACAATTATTTTATCTATTTCCAACGAAAATACAACCAACGCCTAGGCCCCTTCTTTCCCAGGATTTAATGTATTATTTTTGTGCCAACTAGTTCGAGGCAATGGAAAAATTGAAAAAGCGTTGGGAAATTCAGAAAAACTGGCAGTTGCTTTTCCCTGTTCTTGGCGTTCTGCTGAACGTTTTCGCCGCTTTTCTCATTGCCAAAAATTCCCCTAAATGGTTTGGTGTGCAAAACACTACGATAGAATGGCTTATCATTGTTGCTTTTTGTACTATACTGTCATTTTCCTTGGTCCGATTTTTTCTTTGGTGCTTCCAAAAATTGGAGCACAAGTGGAAAGTGACCTACAAGTGGGAAATGATCGCCATTTTCATTGTTTTTGCCATTACTGGTTCCCTTTCCGGCAAATTGGCGGGGCCACTGGTGGAATTGTTGGGCCTTGGGCGCGAAGTGACACATCCTGTATTATATTGGATAGCACGGATTGTGCTTATCCTTCCCATTTATAAAATCATCTTGGTCATTATGGGTTGGCTTTTCGGTCAGTTCCGATTCTTTTGGGAATTTGAGAAGAAAATGCTCCGCCGAATGGGTCTAGGCTTTCTGTTGCCATAGTTTATGTTTTTTTTAACATGGATTGTGCAATGTGCTTGGTTACTTTGTTGGGTATGACCTCGTTCCTCCAAAAACGCATTGGGATTTTTGTTTCCCTTGTCATGGCCGTGGCCATTTTGGCTCCTTCCCTGATAAAATTGGGACATGCCTTGCATGGGCACAATTCGGAGAAAAAATGCGTCTCCTACGGAACAAACCACATCCACAGTTCAGATTTTGACTGTGATTTCCACGATTTTACGCTGGCATCCAAAGTATTGTTCTCCTCCCAATTTGTGTACACACCTGTGGAGGTTCCCAATATCATCTATTCCAGCACCTACCTTTCCAAAGTTTTTGAATCTTGTTCAGCGAAGCATTTGGCTTCAAGGGCACCCCCACTGGCATAGCGTCCGGCACCCTTACTGAATTTTAAAAACTTTATCATCTACGAATGAAACAATTTTATATTTCAATGCTTTTGGCATTGACCCCCCTATTTATATGCGCCCAAAACACGTTGACGGGCCGAATAACGGATTCAGAAACCAATAGTCCTTTGGAGCAGGTATCCGTTTATTTTCCACAGCTCGAAAAAGGAACCGTGACCGATGCAAATGGAGACTTCACGCTGAAAGGACTTCCTGAAGGATCCTACAAATTGGTCATTGCCTATCTGGGCTATGAAACCTATTCCATTTCTTATCAGGTCAGTGCTGGGGCAAACCAATTTGATTACCAAATGGTGCCATCGGCCATTGAAATCGATGAAGTGGTCCTCTCTACCCCTTTTCACAAATTGGAACGCGAGAATGTGATGAAAGTGGAACAAAAATCCATTGCGGAGCTGAAAAGCAATGGTGCCATCACCCTTGCCGATGGGATCACCAATATTCCCGGGGTCTCTTCCGTTTCCACGGGTATGGGTATTGGAAAGCCCGTCATCCGGGGTCTGAGCTTTAACCGAGTGGTTGTCTATACCCAAGGAGTGCGCTTGGAAAACCAGCAGTTTGGTGGTGAACACGGTCTGGGCATCAATGATGCAGGGATATCGAGCGTGGAGGTCATCAAAGGCCCTGCCTCGCTTTTGTACGGTTCGGATGCCTTGGGAGGCGTTCTGTATCTGAATCCGGAAAGTTTTGAGCTGCCAGGGCAGACCTCTGGGGATGTCAACCTGAACTATTTCACCAATACCTTGGGCTATGGTGCCAATGCCGGTTTTAAGACTTCAGGAGAGAAATTCAAGTTTTTGGCCCGTGGGGCCTATGCTTCCCATGCAGATTATGAAACTGGAGATGGAACTGGTGTGACCAATTCCAGGTTCAATGAAACGGATTTCAAAACGGGGCTGGCCTATCAGGCGACCCAGTTCAAATCAGAGCTTCGGTACAATTACAACGCTTCCAATTTGGGGATTCCCGAAGAAATAGGGGTCCAGAACAACGATCGGGACCCGCTTTTGCCCAACCAAGAGCTCTCCACGCACATCATCAGTTCCAAGAACAATTTTTTCTTTAAAAAGTCTAGTTTGGAAGCTACTTTCGGATACACGTTCAACGACAGGAAGGAATTTGAGGAACATCATCATGAAGAGGAAGGCGAAGAGCACGAAGAAGAGGAACATGAGGAAGAGGAAGGAGAAGAAGGCCCCGCACTTCATATGGAGCTGAGCACCTTCAATTACAACATCCAATTCAATCCGCAGTGGGGCAAAATGACCACTATTTTCGGAATTCAGGGCATGCATCAAAAGAATGAAAACTTTGGGGAAGAAGTGTTGATTCCGGATGCCATTACCAACGACTTTGGAATTTTGGCCACCTCTCACATCCATTTTGACCGAAGTGACCTGCAATTGGGGCTACGATATGACCTCCGTTCCATCAACGGGGAAGAAAGTGGCTTGGTCGGTGAAGAGACCTACATTGGTGCACTCGACAGAAATTTCAATAGCTTCAATGCCTCGGCGGGGATTCGTATGGACCTTACGCCAAATATCATAGGCCGGTTCAATCTTGCCACTGGATTCAGGGCCCCTAACCTATCAGAATTGACGTCCAATGGCTTGCACAGTGGTGCCAACCGTGTGGAGATTGGCAATCCTGACCTGAAAAGTGAGCAAAATTTTCAAGTGGATGTAGCGCTGGAATACAACAACAAACATTTTGAGGCCTATATCAATGCCTTTTACAATGGCGTGAACGATTATATCTACTTGCAACCTACGGGAGAGTTTAGGGAAGAAGATCCGATCTATGACTTTCAGCAACAGAATGCGACCCTGTACGGAGGCGAATTTGGGTTCCATTTGCATCCCCATCCTTTGGATTGGCTCCATTTGGAGAGCAGTTACGATATCGTTTATGGACAATTGGAGGACAAATCCAACCTACCCTTGATTCCTGCCAACCGATGGACCAACACCTTTCGGGTGGAATGGAAAAAGAGGGCATCGCAGTACCGATGCTATGCATTTGTGACCCTTCAGACCCATTTTGACCAGAACAAGGTTGCCGATTTTGAAACGCCAACACCCCGATACAATTTATTCAATATGGGTATTGGTGGAGACGTGAGGATTTTTGATCAAAAAATCGGGTATAAGATCAGTGCAAACAACCTCTTTGATAAAAACTACATCTCCCATTTGTCCCGTTTGAAGACGGACGGCATTGCGAACATGGGCAGGAACATTGCTTTTAACCTAAGCATTCCACTTTAAACAAATCCAAAACGGGAATTATAGTGAAATTAAAGGTCGATCTTTTTAGGTTGGCCTTTTTTCTTTGAGGCCAAGAGATAAGTGTAGATCCACGTCAACGTGAAGGTGGGAATAACATCCAGACCGGGGATAAGTTCCTCGGCAAAGGTGATCAAACCGGCAGCCTGTCCTACCCTGCCCTTGTACAACCGCGTCATGAGCCATCCGGCCACGGGGGCCCAAATCACATCGGAAAACTCCCCTATGCCCGGTATTGCATAGGATATCATACCAATACCATCAAACAACAACCCTAAAAGAAGGTTGCGGTACTTATTGTCTTTTTCTTCTGCCATAAAGGAAAAATAGGAATTCCCTTTGAATTGGAAAAATGAAGTTTAGGACAAATCGGCACTGATCAATTTCAGGAACTCGTTGCGCGTCTCTATTTTCTCGAACTGTCCCCTAAAACCAGAGGTTGTGGTCACAGAATTCTGTTTTTGCACCCCACGCATCATCATGCACATGTGCGAGGCTTCTATCACCACGGCAACGCCCTTGGGCTTCAATGTGCTGTTGATGCATTCCAAGATATCGTGCGTCAGTCGTTCCTGGACCTGGAGCCTACGGGCAAACACATCCACTATTCGGGGAATCTTGCTCAGACCCACAATGTGTCCGTTGGGAATATAGGCAACGTGCGCTTTGCCAAAGAAGGGCAACATGTGGTGTTCGCAAAGCGAATAGACCTCAATGTCCTTAATGATCACCATGTCGTCATAACTTTCCGCGAACATGGCGCCTTTTAGGATTTCCTCCGCATTCTGTTTGTAGCCTTGGGTCAAGAAAAGCATAGCCTTTGCTGCACGTTCGGGGGTTTTTAGAAGACCCTCTCGGGTTACATCCTCACCAATATCCCCCACAATTTTGGCGAAGTGGTCCTTCACCTCATTGGTAATCTCAATATTGTATTCTTCAAGATATTTGTATGGTGCCATTAAGTGTTTTTTTGGGATAATAGGGCATTCAGTTTTTTGATCTTTGGATCGATGATGAACTGGCAATACGGTTGCTGCCTGTGATCGTTATAATAATTATGGTGTTCCTCCTCGGCCAAATAAAACGGTTTTTCTTCGGATATGGCGGTCACAATCGGTGATGCAAAGATGCCTTCTTTTTCCAAAAGGGCAATGAATTCTTCCGCAAGATACCTTTGCTCTTGGGTCGTATAAAAAATCTCGCTACGGTATTGGGTGCCCACATCGTTTCCTTGTCGGTTCAATGTAGTGGGGTCGTGCGTGGCAAAAAAGACCTCCAAAAGTTCTGTGTAAGAAATTTGGGCAGGATCAAAAGTAATCTTGATGGCTTCAGCATGGCCTGTCCTACCCGTACAGATTTCCCGATAGGCCGGATTTTTGATGTTTCCACCTGTGTAGCCCGGAACCACTTCCGTCACCCCATTGAGCCGTTGGAAAACAGCTTCGGTACACCAAAAACAACCACCAGCAAAAGTGGCGGTCTCAATTGAATTATTTTTTTGTTTATCCATTATTAATCAAAGTTAAACAAAATAGATGGTTCCCTATCTATTTTGAAAATAAAATGTTTTTAAGCTTAGTCGGTGATCTTGCCCAAAACTTTATTTATAAAAATGTAATCTTTGTCCAATCAGCAGTAATCATTACTTTCACCCAGCGAAGCAGTTTTTCATGATCAAGGCTACAAATATCCAGAAAAGTTACGGTGACCTCAAGGTGTTGAAAGGGGTCGATATTGAAATCCAAAAAGGGGAAGTGGTTTCCATTGTGGGGGCTTCCGGTGCAGGAAAGACCACTTTGTTGCAGATTTTGGGCACCTTGGACTCCCCTACCAACAAGGGGGAAAGCACGTTATTGATCAACAATACCGACGTCAACCAATTGAACGACAAGAACCTGGCCCAATTCCGGAATGAGCATATCGGGTTCATATTTCAGTTCCACCAACTGTTGCCGGAGTTTACGGCCCTGGAAAATGTCTGCATTCCCGCCTTTATCAAAAAAACAGCCAGACCTGAGGCCGAAAAGCGGGCCAAGGAGCTGTTGGACTTTTTGGGGTTGAAAAACCGCTACGACCATAAGCCCAATGCGCTCTCCGGAGGTGAACAGCAACGCGTTGCCGTCGCCCGGTCTTTGATGAACAGTCCTTCTGTGGTGTTTGCGGATGAACCCAGTGGAAACTTGGACTCCGAAAGTGCGGACAACCTGCACAAACTGTTTTTTCAACTTCGGGATGAATTTGGGCAGACCTTCGTTCTGGTAACCCATAACCTTGAATTGGCAGATATGGCCGACCGTAAGCTCACCATGGTGGATGGCCTGATCGTTTCCAAAGACTGATATGACCAAAGCGGAGCTCAAGGATTTTTTGGATGAAAAAGTGGCGCAATACAACCATCCACGGTTTTTGGAGGATGACCCGCTTCAGGTCCCACACCGATTTTCCAAAAAGGAAGACATCGAAATCAGCGGTTTTTTAACGGCCACCATTGCGTGGGGCAATCGGAAGAGCATCATCAACAATGCTTCCAGATTGATGGAGCTGTTGGACAATGCGCCCTATGATTTCATCGTGAACCACACAGAAGATGATTTGGAAAAATTGGCTCCTTTTGTCCATCGGACCTTTAATGGGGCCGACCTTGGTTACTTTGTAACCAGCCTGAAAAATATCTACACAAACCATGGTGGTCTAGAAGATGTTTTTACCCAAAACCAAACAACGGATTCCATGCAGCACTCCATTTCCAAATTCAAGGAAGTTTTCTTTGAGCTTCCCCATTTGGCAAGGACGACAAAACACATTTCGGACCCCAACAAAGGTTCCGCCGCAAAGCGCATCAATATGTTTTTGCGTTGGATGGTGCGTGACAACAGCACCGGAGTGGATTTTGGGCTTTGGAAAGGTATCGATTCCGCCAGACTTTCCTGCCCATTGGATGTGCATTCCGGCAATGTGGCACGTAAGTTAAAATTGCTCAAACGCAAACAGAATGATGCCAAAGCACTATTGGAACTGGACAAAAATTTGCGAAAGCTCGATGCTTCCGATCCTGTAAAGTATGATTTCGCGCTTTTTGGGCTTGGGGTATTTGAACGGTTTTAAACTATGTTTTTTTAAATAGAAAAGACCCGCCAACATCCATCAGCAGGTCTTTTTCATCTACTTTATCTTTTTATTTCGTAAACGGATAGGCTGTTCCCAAAATGGTGATGGTAGAATTGGTGTAATCGATTTTGATATCCTTGATATCTGCAATGTCCACATCCAAAACTCCGGATTCAATATTTCGTGGGAACAATACAAAGTGTAAGGGGTCCTCAACCGTCATCGTGTAATCCAGACCGGCAGAACTGGTTCCGTTTGGTGACCCGTCCAACAGATATTCATCATCCCAAATATACAGTGGCGTATCGCTGCCCGCTATCCATGTCCTTGTGGAATTTTCTTGGTATTCGATCACGTCCCCGGCCTGTGTGGTGATTTTTCCATCTTCAATGACCACGCTGTACCTGAGATGACCGTCTTCGTTTTCTCCCAAATTTTTCACCACATGGGTCCCTTCCACTTTGTACTCATTATGGTAGTAGTCGGAAAACGTGGCAGTGTGCTGGCTGTCGGGCTGTCCGTACCAGTTCGTGGAAACAATGGTCACTGTACCTTTGCGGGTGACCCCATCCTTACCGAGGACGCCTGTTCCAAAATTTACGGTGATGGTTTTCGGAAATGTGACAAAATCGGCTGGGGATATGGTAATCTGCAGGCTTTCGGAAATGGTTTCGATGGATTTGGCCTGAGAACTGTTTGTCTCACTCTCTGCCGTCAATATCGCATCGCCATTGTTGTTCCCTATATCCTGGAATATTTTGCTTACCGTTACATACTCCACCAAAGCATCAACGGCAGATTCTGAAGTGGTCTCTTTTTTTACGTCTTCTTTGTCGCAACCAAACAAGAGTAAAGCCAATGTAGGTATCATCAGTTTTTTCATAATGGATAAGATTTGTTGACACAAATAACGCTAAATTCCTCATAATGTATATGTTCGGAGCATTATTTTTTCCAGTTGGAATGGTTTTTTGTGTCTGTTCGCCAGTAATACAACGGGGCGAACAAAAGGTTTGATCCATTACTTTGGGTATAGGTCGATTTAGCCGCCAAAACCAAAACCAGGGGCAAAATCCAATGCAATTTTCTGGCCTCCTTTGGAAATGGATTCATAAATGGCTGCACAGATGATCATGTCCCGCTTACCCATTTCGCCGGGGGCTTTGTTGGGTTCGCCGAACAATACATGCTTGGCAAAATCGTCCATTTGTAATTTTTGCTGGCTTTCGTGCGGAAACTTGATCTCGTCACCTTTGGAAGTACGTCCGCTCAAAGGACCATAATTGTTGGCAGGCTGAAGCTGGAACCAACCCGATGTCCCGGACACATACATGCTGTTGGCGTTGAAATTGTGAGAGGTAGTAATATTGCCCACCGCACCGTTGGGAAACATAAATTGGGCCGTAATCGTCTCGTCCGTATCCTTAAAGTATTCGGGCCGGGTACTGAACTCCTGCGCAGAAACCGAAATGGGGTTCTGTCCTGTTCCGTAAATGGCACTTTGGATGGCATAGACGCCCATGTTCAAGAGGGCACCGCCACCGGACAATTCCTTGTTCAACCGCCATTGGTCCGGATTTCCCGTGGAGCGATAGGCCGCTTCCGCAGAGACAAACTGGATGTCGCCAAAGGTTTTTTCCTTCACAAATTCCTTTACTTGCTGCGTATAGGGTTCCGATTGCAAGCGGTAGCCCATTCCCAACTTCACGCCCGCCTTCTCGCAAGCTTCAATAATGGCATCGCACTCTTCAACACTGACAGCCATGGGTTTTTCACAGATGACATGCTTGCCCGCTTTGGCGGCGCGTATGCAAAATTCGGCATGCATACTGTTCGGGAGGACTACATAGACCACATCAATGTCATCATTTTTGGCGATGTCATCAAAGTTTTGATAGTTGTAGATGTTTTTTGCAGGAATACCATACTTGTCTGCCCAGATTTTTTCCTTTTCAGGAGTTCCTGTCACAATTCCTGCCAAATAGCAGTGTTGGGTATCCTGCAAAGCAGGGGCCAATTGATAGGTGCTGTAACTACCGAGCCCCACCAAGGCGATGCCCAGTTTCTTTTTATCCTGATGGGTCCCCATGGCACAGGCAAATGGTGTGGCAGAAAGTAGGGCGGCACTACCCACTCCCTTTGCGATGACAGTGTTGAAATTTCGGCGGGTGATGGTCTTCATGTGTAGCGGTTTTTGGTGAAGTATTAAAGATAAACAATAGCTTCCTAATTCTGAGATGTTGGTTTCTTTTACGAATCTTTTAACAAATTGGGAAGTTTCAAAATATGTATTTTTAGCAACGTGTAATGATTCAACCTAAAACAAAATGAAAAACCTTTACCTATTCGGCATACTTCTGTGTGCCTCGATTGCCTTTGCCCAAGAACGAAAATTGCCCGTGGACACTACGGTGACCACACAGCATGCGGTGACCATCAATGGGACACGTATCAATTATACCGCTACGACGGGCACTCAACCTGTTTGGGACGAACTGGGGAAACCCATTGCGGCGCTGCACTACACCTACTACACCAGAAATGATGTGAAGGACAGGGCCGAGCGTCCATTGTTGATTTCCTTCAATGGTGGCCCAGGGTCGGGCTCGGTGTGGATGCACTTGGCCTACACTGGCCCACGTATCCTCAAAATCGATGATGAAGGGTACCCTGTGCAGCCCTATGGTGCCAAGGAAAATCCCTATTCCGTGTTGGACGTCACCGATATTGTCTATGTGAACCCGGCCAACACCGGATATTCCCGCACCATTCCCGAAACAGGGAAAGAAGTGGACCGTGATAAATTCTTCGGGATCAATGCCGATACCAAATATTTGGCGGAATGGCTGAATACCTTCGTAACGCGGAACAATCGTTGGAGGTCCCCAAAATATATTGTCGGGGAAAGCTATGGTGGTACCCGGGTGATGGGACTTTCCCTGGCGCTACAGAACCAACAGTGGATGTACCTGAACGGGGTGATCATGGTGTCACCTGCGGATTATAAGGTTTTCCGCGACAACGATCCTGTTTCCAGTGCGCTGAACCTCCCCTATTTTGCCGCAGCGGCATGGCACCACAAAGTTTTGCCCTCCGATTTGCAAAGCAAGGATCTTTTGGACGTTTTGCCGGAAGTGGAAGCATTCACCATCAATGAATTGTTGCCGGCCATCGCCAAAGGAGGATTTATCCCAGATGCAGAGCGAAAGGCCATTGCCGATAAAATGGCCAAGTATTCTGGGTTGGACGCCAAGGATATTATCGACCACAATTTGGATGTCCCCACCCAGTTCTTCTGGAAAAATCTATTGAAGGATGAAGGAGGCTACACCATCGGACGATTGGATAGCCGCTATTTGGGAATTGACAAACAACTTTTTGGTTCCCAACCGGATTATTCCCCAGAGTTGACCTCCTGGCTGCATAGCTTCACCCCTGCCATAAACTACTATCTGCAGGAAGAGCTGGGCTTCAAAACGGACATCAAATACAATATGTTCGGCCCTGTACACCCATGGAACAATGATGATGACAATGTGCGTGAAAACCTTCGTCAGGCGATGGCGCAGAACCCATACCTGAACGTATTGGTGCAATCCGGTTATTATGATGGGGCCTGTACTTATTTTGCGGCAAAATATACCATGTCCCAAGTGGACCCCAGCGGACGTATGAAGGATAGGTTTGAGTTCAAGGGATACCGTTCCGGACACATGATGTACCTCAGAAAAGAGGACCTCAAAACCGCCAATGACGATATCCGTGCCTTCATCCTACGCACACAGGCCAATGGCAAGAGCGCGAAGTATTGATTCTTCGATTTTCAAAAAATAAATGATTGAGCGGCGTGAAAATTATTTCATGCCGCTTTTTGTTTTTTTGATAAAACCATACATTTAACAAAAAACAAAGATGTTGAGAACACAAACCTTGATTTGGACCATGGCCGCATTGTTAGGATTTTTGAACCCGCTGAAAAGTACGGCCCAAGATTGGCCCAATCTGGAAAAGTACAAGGAGGCCAATGCCGCTCTGCCCGCACCTGCGGCTGATGAAGATAGAGTAGTCTTCATGGGCAACTCCATCACTGAGGGCTGGTCGGGCGCCAATCCGGATTTTTTCAATGACAATCCTTATGTGAACCGTGGAATCAGTGGGCAAACCACGCCCCAAATGGTATTGCGCTTCCGGCAGGATGTCATCGCCCTTGACCCAAAAATTGTGGTCATTTTGGCCGGTACAAATGATATTGCTGGAAATACAGGCCCCATGACCTTGGAGCAAATCAAGGACAACATCCTTTCCATGGTGCAACTGGCTAAGGCCAACGGCATATCCCCCATTGTCTGTTCAGTACTCCCTGCGTACGACTACCCATGGCGGCCCGGAAAAGAGCCCAATGTCAAAATCCCTGAACTGAACGGCATGCTCAAGGAGATGGCTGCCCAAGAAAAAGTCATGTATCTGGATTATTTTTCGGCCATGGCTGATGACCGCAATGGGCTTCCTAAAGAATTGACCACAGATGAGGTGCACCTGACCAAGGCCGGATATGTTGAAATGGAAAAATTGGTACAGGAAGCCATCCAAACCACCCTTTCGAAAAAATGAACGATCTAGAATTCTTAACTGCATTTGAGTCGGGAAGCTTTCCTCCGAGTTTGTTCGATCATGAGGCCCATTTGCGATTGGCATGGGTGAGCTTGAAACAGTATGGGGAAGAAAAGGCCATTGAAAAGGTGTGTCGAAGCATCAAGAATTTTGATGCGCTGCACGGGGATGGCAGCAAGTTCTACACAACCCTGACCGTGGCCTCCATCAAGACAGTGAACCATTTCATGCAAAAGTCCAAGTCCCATTATTTTGCGGATTTCATCCAGGAATTCCCCAGATTGAAGACTTCTTTCAAGGAATTGCTGGGCCAACATTATGGTTTTGAACTACTTTTTGACCCTAGGGCAAAAGAAGCGTATCTAGCACCAGACTTGCTTCCTTTTTGATGGTTCCATTGACTGGCAATTGTTTTTCAGTTACTTTGTAAAATGCAGCAAAACAAGGTCAGCATCATCATTCCCTTCAAGGACACGGCCCATTTTTTGCCCGATTGTCTGGATTCCATTCTGGGCCAGACCTATGAGAATTGGGAAGTTCTGGCCGTGAACGATCATTCCAGTGATTTGAGTTTTGACCTGCTTTCCACGTATGCCCAAAAGGATCCAAGAATCAAGGTATTCCAGAACGAGGGAAACGGCATCATCCCTGCCTTGCGGACGGGATATGCAAAAAGTAGCGGTGGATTTGTGACCCGGATGGATTCCGACGACATCATGAAACCGAATAGGCTGGAGGTCATGGTGGAATCTTTGTTGAAAACAGGAGAAGGGCACGTTGCCGTGGGCCAAGTACGCTATTTTTCGAACAGGGGAATCAGCAATGGATACGACCGTTACGAGAAATGGCTGAACCAATTGACGGCGACCGGAAAGAATTATAGTGAAATCTACAAGGAATGCGTCATCCCCTCCCCTTGCTGGGTGGTGCACCGAACCGATTTTGAACGCTGTGGCGCCTTCCGCCCGGATCGTTATCCAGAGGATTACGACCTCACGTTCCGATTTTATGGACAAGGCCTAAAAGTCATCTCCTGTACGCACGAACTGCACCTATGGAGGGATTATGATACCCGAACCTCACGGACACACGAACATTACGCACAGAATTATTTTTTGGATATCAAGCTGCATTACTTTTTACAGTTGGATCATGACAAGAATCGACCTTTGGTCGTTTGGGGAGCTGGTTTCAAAGGGAAAGCCATTGCAAAGGGACTTCAAAAAAAAGGGTTGGATTTTACGTGGCTGTGCGACAATCCCAAAAAGATTGGAAAACGAATCCATGGCAAGGAATTGGTGCATTTCTCGGCCCTGAAAGATTTGGATCGCCCACAAAGCATCATCACCGTGGCCAACGAAACCGCCCAACAAGAAATCAGGACCTATTTTCAAAGCTTGGGGCTGCAGCCCATGACGGATTATTTCTTCTTTTGTTGAATGAAAGTTATTAGGTTGTTCAGTTATTTGGTTATTGGACTTGAACTTTGCGCTTGTACTTGAGTTTATCTCTTGAACTTTATACTTGACCTGGAGTTTGCCCCCGAACTATTTTAATCCCTATATTTGTCCAATCAAAGTTGGGAATGCAGTTTAAACATCCGGAAATTCTTTGGGCTCTTTTTCTTCTGGTCATTCCCGTCATCATCCACCTTTTTCAGTTACGCCGATTCACCAAGACGCCGTTCACCAACGTGGCCATGCTCCAAAAAGTGGTTTCGGAATCCCGAAAAAGCAATTCGTTGAAGAAATGGTTGTTATTGTTCACCCGCCTATTGCTACTGGCCGCCATCATCATTGCTTTTGCACAACCCTTTACCGCACTGGTGACCGCCCTAAAAGAAAAGGAAACCGTGGTCTATCTGGACGACTCCTTCAGCATGCAGGCCAAGGACAATGGGCTCACCCTTTTGGAAAAAGCGGTACAGGACCTGATCAAAAATCTGGATGCGGAAACCAATTTCAGTCTTTTCACCAATGAAAGAACTTTTGCCAACATTCGCATCAAGGACATCCAGAATACGTTGTTGTCGCTCCCCTATTCATCCAAACAACTTCGCTTGGATGAAATCGGTTTGAAGGCGAACACCCTTTTTTCCACCTCCAATGCCACCACAAAAAATCTGATCGTCATTTCTGATTTTCAGCAAAGATTGTTTTCCGATGGTGCTTCCATCGATTCCACCCAAAATACCTATTTGGTGCCTTTGAGACCCGAGGAAGCCCAGAATGTGGCCATCGATTCCATTTTTTTGGAAGATGGGACAACGGACCAAGAATCGCTGGGTGTACTGTTATCCGGAGGGTCGGAGGATGGCAACCTGCCCATATCGCTCTATAATGACCAGGACCTAATCGCCAAGACAGCAGCGAAGTTTTCGGCCAACGGAACGGCCAAAGTGGTCTTTTCCATTCCATCGAACCAAGAAATCAATGGCAGGTTGTCCATTTTGGACAATGGTCTGGGGTATGACAACACCTTCCATTTCAACATCAATGCCAAGGAGAAAATCAAAGTGGTTGCGGTAACGGGTTCGGACAGTGACTATTTGGAGCGCCTCTACACCGATGATGAATTTGAATTGAAGAAATTCACCTTGAACCAATTGGATTACAGCGCTCTGGATGGACAAAACGTTGTGGTACTGGAAAACCTGAAGGCCATTCCCAACAATCTACAAAGTGTGCTCCGCACCTTTAGGGACAATGGCGGCACATTGATCATTGCCCCTTCGTTGGAGACTGATTTTCCGTCCTACAATGCACTGCTGGCAAGTTGGGAAGCTACGCGCTTCACGGACACGGTGACCACGGCCTCCCAAGTGACCACAATAGCTTATGGCCATCCGCTGTACAAGAACGTATTTGAAAGTGAGGTCGCCAATTTCCAGTACCCCACCGTGAAGGAACACTTCAAAATGCAATCAAGGCTGCCCAAGATCCTATCGCTGGAGGGAGGTGATGCCTTTTTGTTGGGCGACGATGGTCTTTACGTGTTCTCGGCATCCTTGGAACAGGAGAACTCCAATTTTAAAAACTCCCCATTGATTGTCCCCACCTTCTACAACATGGCCCATTCAAGCCTACAGGCACCCGGTTTGTACCATACGTTGGGAAGCAGCAGTTCCATCGACATAACCGCAAATCTAGGGAACGATGATATTCTGAAAGTTTCCAAGGAAGGGTATGAATTCATTCCCCTGCAACAGGCGTTTCCCAATCGGGTCAGGCTCACTTTTGACCAAAATCCGACCCAAGATGGTATTTATGCCATACAACAAAATGGGCGTTCCTTAAAAAATATCAGCTTCAATTATCCACGGGAAGAGAGCCAACTCCAATACCTGGATGTTGACAATCTGTCACATACGACCACCCAAGACTCCATAGCGTCCCTTTTTGACCGTTTGGAAGCGGACAGCAATATCACCGCTTATTGGAAATGGTTTGTTATTTTAGCGTTGCTTCTGGCGCTGATAGAGGTTATCATTCAAAAATTCGTTACATGAACATTCTGCTGAAGTCTGCAAAAATTGTTTGTCCGGAGAACAAGGAACTTCACTTGAAAAAGCGGGACATCCTCATCAAAAATGGAAAGATCGAAAAGGTGGCCGCTTCCATCGAAGCTCCTGCCAACACAAAATCAATCAACCTCAAGAACCTCCACGTATCGGTGGGATGGTTTGACAGTGGTGTGAGCTTTGGTGAGCCCGGTTTTGAGGAACGCGAGACCATCGCCAACGGACTTCGGGTAGCAGCGAGCAGCGGTTTTACCGATATTTTGCTCTATCCCAGCACCCATCCCGTGCCGGACACCAGTTCCGACGTGGTCTTCTTAAAGGAACGCGGATTGGGAAAACCCACCAACCTGCACCCGATGGGAGCGTTGACCAAAAATTCGGAAGGTGTGGATCTGGGCGAACTTTTTGATATGAAAAATGCAGGTGCGGTCGCCTTTTCCGATTTCAAGAAACAGGTCTCCAATCCCAATCTGCTCAAAATAGCTTTGCTATATGCCCAGAATTTTGATGGACTGGTCTTTTCCTTTCCCCAAGATGGGAGCATCAAGGGAACAGGGGTCGCCCATGAGGGCGAAGTGTCCACCACCCTTGGGTTGAAGGGCATTCCCGCCCTTGCCGAAGAACTTCAGGTTGCCCGCGATCTTTTTATTCTGGAATATACGGGAGGAAAACTCCATATCCCGACCATCTCATCGGCCGGATCGGTAAAACTGATCTCCAATGCCAAAAAGAAAGGGTTGGACGTCACCTGTAGCGTGGCCATCCACAACCTGTTCTTTTCGGATGAAGAGCTGAAAGGCTTCGACACCCACTTCAAAGTATCCCCTCCCCTTCGCAGCAAGGCGAACAGCAAGGCCCTCATCAAAGGCTTGAAGGATGGCACCATCGATTTGGTGACCTCGGACCATGTGCCCATCGACATCGAACACAAGCGGGTAGAGTTTGACAATGCCTTGGACGGCTCCCTAGGACTGGAATCTGCCTTCGGCAGCCTCAACCAACTGCTCGGCATAGAGGAGACCATCGCCTTGATGACCAAAGGTCGCTCCCGATTTGGAATAGAAAATCCATCGTTCAAAGAAGGGGCCAAGGCCAATATCACCCTGTTCAACCCAGACGAAACTTATACGTTCGGACCAAAACATATCCTGTCCACTTCCAAAAACAGCATGTTCTTGGGCGCGGAACTGAAGGGAAAAGTGTACGGCACCATCAATAACGACCAAATCATCATCCATGAGCGGGATTGAGACCGGAAAAACGACGGCCATTGTGGCCTACATCACCATCGTGGGCTGTCTCATCGCCATCACCATGAATTTGGAGCCCAAAAATAGCTTTGCCCGGTTCCACATCCGACAGGCCTTTGGCATCCACCTGCTTTTCCATGCGCTGGCCATATTGTTCACCTATTCGGGCCTGGCCTATGTATCGTTCATAGCCTATATTGTCTATATGGTGCTATGGGTGCTGGGCTTCGTACAGGCGCTGAACGGGAAGACAAAACCCCTACCTGTCATCGGTCCCTATTTTCAAAAATGGTTCACTTTCATTTCATAAAAAAGCAAAAAAAATGTCCCCCACCCCACTGTCCCTGGAATATTTGATACACCCCTCCCAACTGAAAACCGGGAAAATCCCTGCCATTTTCCTCTTCCACGGATATGGCAGCAATGAAGAGGATCTGTTTTCCTTTGCGCCGGAACTTCCTGGGGAATTGATGGTGATCTCGGTACGTGCTCCGTATGACCTGGAACCTTTTGGACATGCCTGGTATGCCATAAACTTTGATGCCGAGCAAGGAAAATGGAGTGACGACGCACAGGCGAAGGAATCCCGGGACAAAATCGTGAAGTTCATCGATGAGGCGATTGAAGCCTATGATCTGGATGCTGAAAACATTACCCTTTTGGGCTTTAGCCAAGGGACCATTCTGAGTTATGCCGTGGCCCTTTCCTACCCTGAAAAGGTCAAGAACGTGATTGCCCTGAGCGGTTATATCAACGAAAAAATCCTGATGGACGGTTATGCCAAAAAGGATTTGGCCCATCTTGATTTTTATGCCTCCCACGGACAGGTAGATCAGGTCATTCCTTTGGAATGGGCGCAAAAAACGCCTGATTTTCTGGAACATCTGGGCATTGCCTACACCTATGAAGAATTTCCCATCGGCCATGGGGTCTCCCAACAGAATTTCTTTTCCTTCCGAAAATGGCTGGTGGAGCGACTTTGATGTGAGAAGTCTGAAGTCTGAAGTCAGAAGTCGGAAGTCAGGAGTCAGGAGTCAGGAGTCTGAAGTAAGAAAATTTATTCGTGTCAGAATAGACCATAGAACATAGATGATAGAGGATAGACTTGGGTTATTCTGTTATTGGGTTATGGAGTTACTGGTTACTGTAAACTGCCTATTGCTAATTGAGACAATGGATTATTGGAATTTGGAATTTTCAGGTTTGTGGTTTCAGGTTCGGGATTTGGTCTGAAGTCAGGAGTCGGAAGTCCGAAGTGATTCGTGCCCATTCGTGACATTCGTGTCACCGTAAAACACCCCTAAGGTCCCCCTCAAGGTGACAGTTGTTCCGGATGGTTGCTTATTCTGTTATCGGTCATTGGTCATTGGTCGTTGTAAAGTGGATTTCCCCTTTAACCCTTGACCCTTTCGCCCGAAACCCGCAACTCGCAACCCTCCCTACTGGTCCATTGGCAATTTCAGATCTTGAATTTGGCGTTTGGAACTTGCACTTGAGCTTACCTCCCCATCAACCCAAATACCCCATCCGTCAACCCAAACCCTGCATCCGTCAGATCGTGCCCAAAACATTCCCACGATCGCCCCATCTTGCCGTTATTTTTTCACCCTAAAACAAAATATGTTATGAAGAACATCACGAAAAAACTGGGCATTGGCATCCTCGCCATGGCCCTTGTCTGGTCCTGCGACAAGGATGACGGGCCCGAGCCAACACCCGAACCCGAACCAATGAACGGTGCCCCTGTGATAGCGGCACAGGAGTTCACCGTTGGGGAGGACATCTCGGACACCTCCGTCATCGGAACGGTAACGGCCACCGATCCCGATGGGGACGAACTGGTCTTTACCCTAAAGGCCGACCCCGACGGCCTCTTTGAGATAAGTGCCACAGGGGAAATTTCCCTAGCGGATGGGAAGGCACTGGATTTCGAGAGCAAGGTGCAGCACAGCTTCACCGTGGAAGTGGGCGATGGCGAAAAGACGGCCACGGCCACCGTGACCATAAAGGTCACCAATGCGATCGAGAGCCTGGCGGAGGACCCCGCCTCCTTTGTCACCATATGGAAGACCACTGCCGCCAATGAGGAGATTGGCATCGTTACTAATATCGACCTTGCCTACAATTATACCATAGACTGGGGCGATGGCATCGTGGAACAAATCATTTCGGGAAACAGCCCACTACATGTGTACGCAGAGGCGGGTACCCATACCGTGGCCATCAAGGGGCAGTTCCCTCAGATCATTATGGGCCTCTTACCTTCCATGGCCCAAAAACTACAGTCCATAGAGCAGTGGGGCACGGTGTCGTGGAGCAATATGACCGGTGCTTTTGCCTCTTGTGTTAACATGGTACTCAATGCCACGGACACACCCGACCTCTCCCAAGTGGCCGATATGAGTCTCATGTTCTATGGTGCGACTTCCTTCAACGGGGATCTCAGCAGGTGGAGTACCTCCAATGTGACCGATATGATTGCGATGTTCTATGGAGCTGCTTCCTTTAATGCTGACATCAGTGGGTGGGACACCTCCAACGTCGGTAATATGAGTTCCATGTTTGCAGGGGCCACGGTCTTCAACGGGGACATCAGTGGATGGGACACTTCCAGCGTGACCGATATGAACCAAATGTTCGTCGGTGCCACTGTCTTCAACGGGGACCTTAGTGGATGGGACACC